>CAZKOJ010000083.1:0-19050 GCA_964554365.1 uncultured Clostridium sp.
ACAAAGGTTACAAATATATTGGAGATATTATTTATGATAACCTAAAATAAATCAAGATAAACTTATTATCTGAGTAGAGATGCATAAGAAAATTCAAAGAATCATGTTCAAGATAACAATGTATCTTAAATATGATTCTTGTATTTTATAAAAAGACTTATCTTATTTGTTGTCTTAAGTTTTTAAACAATTCAAACATAAAAGTTTGTTCATCAATAATATGTTTAACCAACTCTTGCCAAGCCTTATTCTCTTTGCCAAAATTCATTAATTGTGGATAAAATGATAGAGCATGAGTATCATGAAGTAAAAATTCATCAATCAATCTTTTTATATTAATAATATTTTTGGCATATAGGGTGGGATTGGCATTTACAATTTTTTTTAAGTATAGTACATTATTATATAATTTAAAAAACATTTTATGAATATCATTAAGCTTATCCACTGCAGATTTTGGTAGGTTAATATTAGAGAGCTTAGCTACATTTTTAAGAAAATTTGGATGATCACTTGAAATATGAGTCCATAATTGAAGCTCGTTAAAAACACAAGTAAATTGATTTATATGAGTGTAACAATACATAATTTCCCTCCAGATAAATTATACACAATATATAGTATGTAGTTTGTATAAAAGGGTGACTTAAAACTTACTTTAATAAAAATTATATTTTTTAATAATATAGACCATACTAAGTTCATAAGAGTTTATTATTTTCTAAGGGAAGTGGGATAATATGATAGTTATATATCATGATGTTGGAGGAGCTCATTCTACAGCAGTAGCAGCTAATATACATATTAATAAATTACCAATTGATAGAATACCAAACAAAGCGGAATTACTTGATTTACCAACCTTTGATAAAATCGAGAAAGAACAAATTGGACGTTTAATATATATTGGTAAAGACGAATTTAATACAAAAATCTATACTTTAGCTAGAAAACATGATCCAAGTTTAGTAGTACCTGCTATTAGAGATATGTATTCTATTTTACATGGAAGCAATAATGATCTTATTATTGTAGATACCAAGCCAGCTGTTAATCTACTTATGAACATAGGTGGATATACTTCAAGAAAACTACATTGGGTAAGCTTTGGTAGACCTATTGTAACAAAAGGAACACAGCAGGCTTATATGGATATAGTTAATATAGTTAAAGGTGTAAAAAATAATTTTAAAAATTCATCTTACTAATTTTTGATGTTTAATTTGAAATTATATCTACAGTTTCATTATAGTTTTTCTTATAAATCATATGTTGAATATTCAATTCTAAGTTAGTGCCTGTTCCAATAAACTCCAGGGTTCTGGTGCTTATATTAGAGCTTTTAGAATTATTTTCTGAAATTGTTTTGTTAAGATCTATATTTTTACCATCCATTATGATATTCACTTTTGTTAAAATTACATCTGGTTCTGTAGAAAATGTAATATAGGTATTTCCATTAGCTTTATATACTTTTTTTATATTAATATTTTTATTTTCCACATTAATATTTTCATTTTGCATATCTTTTTTTAGCTTGAAATTCCTATTTACAATATGCTCAGAGGTTAAACCTAAAAATTGAATTTGCAGCTTTTTTAAATCATTAGGTAAAGGAGCAAAGTTATACTTAAAGGTAATACCATCAATATTTGAACTAAGCTCTGCTTCTTGATTTTCAACAATTTTTCCATCCGCAATTAAATTTATATCTAAGCTTCTAGGTGAAAATGTAATGCCATGCATTCTACTAACAGCTAATTCTAGTATATTTTCAACTTTCCCTTTAATTACTGTAGTTGTAGGGGAGGCAGAAATATATTGAAGGCGAAGATTAGTATCATCTGTTTTAATATTTTTATATAGAGATTTTTTTATACTGTGTCCCATAGCTTTGTTTTTATCTAATGAAAAAGAAATTTTACCAGATTCATTATTTTCTTTAGAAATCATATTTAATACTAAATTTTTATCAAATGCAGAAGGAGAATCAAAAGAAGCAGTAAATTTCATTTCTGTTTTTGTATCATTTACATTTCCATAAGAACTATGATACATATAATTGTTGAATTTTCCCTTTAAGTATATACTTGATGGTTCAATAGATACATTTTCAATATTTCGCATAGGGTCTTTTACTGTGTAGAAGGCTAAAAGTTTATTGTCATCCAGCATTATTCCATCTAAAGTAAAAATCAAACCATTTTTAAAGGTGAAGCTCTTACCTATACTTTGACCTTTCCCTAATTCATTTAGCTTTTTTAAGTTCTGATCCATTAACTTATCATAGCCCGTAAGCTTTTCAGCATAAAAACCTAAAGCGTTGAAATTATATCCTATTAATATTAAACAAATAAAGACAGCAGCAGCTTTTATTTTAAAATGCCTATCAATTTTTATCTTGGTATTTTTATCCTTAAGCGCAGTTCTTAACCTATTTTCTAAAGTTTCAGGAACTTCTAATTTATCCAATTCTAATTTGTTTTCACTTAATAAATTTCCAATATTATCCATTATTCTTCACCTCTTAAGCTTTCTTTCAGCTTTTTGATACCATTAAATATACGAGATTTCACTGTTCCAATTGGTATATTAATTATTTTTGATATAGTTTCATTATCCAAATCTAAAAAATAATGAAGTTTAATTACTTCTTGGTACTTTTCTTTTAAGTTTGATAAATGTTTTTGTAATATAATTTGTTCGTTTTTTTTATCAAAACATTCTTCATAAGGCTCTTCTTTAATATAATCTAAGGAAACTATTTTTTTGTTTTCCTTTAAAAGTTTTTTGCAGCAGTTCACTAAAATGGTTTTACTCCAGCTGTAAAAAGCCTCATGTTTTTTTAATTTGTGTATATTTTCATACAAGATTACAATGGTATCCTGCAGAGCATCCAAAGTATCTTCTTCATTTTTCATATATAAATAAGCTAGCTTATAAAAATCATTCTTTTGCGCCATTATAAGCTGTACTAAAGCTTCTTTATCACCTTGTGTTGCCTTCTTAATTAATATTTCTATATCCATTCAGCACCTCGATTCTACATATAAGAGTATTAACATATGATAAAAGTTCATTTTGCTGCTATTACATTTACAATAGCATTTTTATCATAGAACTAAAATACTTGATAAAAATAAAATTTTACTAGGCGAAATCCAAAGTAAAGTCTGTGTAAAGCTTTAAAATATCTAATAAAAAATATAGCGTTTCAACGAGTCTGACACAAGAATGTAACAATTAGCATCTATAATGATTATCATAAGTTATAGAGACTTATATAAGATAATTTTAATTAAAATACATATTTATTAAGTAGATGATACTATAGTATAATGGTATTAAGTGTAACAATTTATTGGAATATATATAATTTAAGTTAAATTGGTTGAAAAATAGGAGGAAAAGTCATGTTAGAAAAAATATTAGAATCGTTTATGGATGTATTGCCACACTTGAAAGACTTAATACAGGAAGATATAATGACTTCAGTAACAGATACTGAAAAATTCTTAGGTTACTATCCCGGTGATAAAATGAAAGCAGACATAAGAATTGGAGCTCCAATACCACAGGATGATCCTTTGAAAAAGACAATAAGAGAAAATAAAATAATATCCTCAGTGGTACCAAAGGAAGTTTATGGATTCCCATTTAAAGCTATTACTTATCCTATAAGAGACAAAAGAGGAGCTGTTATAGGAGCAGTAGGTTATGCAATAAACATTGAAAATGAAATGAAAATCAGTGAATCATCAGAAAGTATGTTTAGTGCAATTGAGGAAACCAATGCAAACATCCATGAAGCTTATGAGGATATTGAAAATCTAACTAATATGATTAATAATATAGATGAATCCGCAAAGACCACAGAGAAAAAGATTGAGGATTCAGATAAGATAATAAATATGATTAAAAATGTAGCACAACAAACTAATTTACTAGCTTTAAATGCTGCAATTGAAGCAGCAAGAGCTGGAGAGCACGGCCGAGGTTTTTCTATTGTATCATCAGAAATGAGAAAGCTTTCACTAACAAGCAAAGAATCTAGTGAAAGTGTATATAAAGAATTAAGTGAAATGAAAAAATCCATAAAGTTTATTAAAAACGAGATAGATAGTATATTAGAAATAGTGAATAACCAATCTGTAAAATTTAAAGAAATTAGTGAGGCTACAGAGGAGATAGCTACAAATGCAGAAACACTTGTACATTTTACAAGGATAGATGATAAATAGATAGCTAATATTTTACTTTAGAATTGACAGTGGACTGGCAACTAATTTTTTCACAAATATCCATTTGATTTAGTATCAAAATATTTTTTTGTGCATAATATATTATGATATTTATATTTTTATGGAGGATATATATGTGCAGGTGTCCTTATTTTTATAATATGACGCGATTTTATGATAAAAGGATTTCTCCAAAAAAAAATTTTACGACAGAAGAAGCTGTACGGATTTCTAAATATTTGAATATTAAGTTTGACAAGTTTGATGTAGAACAATTTAGAATTGGATTAAATGTTGAATTAGAGCATGGTCATATTAATCCATTTACTAACATAACTAATGATGATCCTATTATAACTGGCAAAATAACTCTTGCTCATTTAAATGAATATCCAGATTATTATAAAAGACTAACTAAAATGGAAGAAGAGGCAGAAAAATATTGGGATGATTAAACTAAAATTCAGGTGTGGTAAAAGAATCCCCATCTGAATTAAGATCTTAATTCAATCCCAAGTTACTGCCTAGTCTTATCGTTACTATCGGAATATTTAGATCTTTTCTTTGTAAGCGGTGCATCACTTAGAATATAATTTTTTAAATCACTAAAGTTAAATGGAGAAATAGGTGAAAAATATGGTACTCCATAGCTTTCAGATGAAAGCATGGTAATCAAGATAATAGTAAGTCCCATTATAAATCCAAATATCCCTAAAATTGCTGAGAGGATAATAAGCATAAGTTTTAATATTCTCAGTGGAGCTATTATAGTATAGTCTGGAGATATGAAAGAGCACATTGTAGTTAACGATACTATAATAACTAAAAGGGGACTAACAAGGCCTGCTGAAACTGCCGCTTGCCCAATAACAATTGTTCCAACAATACCAATGGCGGGACCTATTTGTTTTGGAAGTCTTATACTTGATTCTCTAAGTATTTCAGATACGAATTCCATTAATAAAGCTTCCGTCACTGAATTAAAAGGAACTGAAGTTCTTGATTGAGCTAAAATTAAAATATATTCAGCTGGAAGAATATCTATATGAAAACTAATTGTGATAACATATAAGGAAGATAAGGTTAAAAACAAAAAAAGTGATGTTAGTCTTATTACTTTGGAAAACATACCCAAATAAATATTGTCATAATGATCGTCACCAGAATCTAAAAATTCTAGAAAACCTCTAGGAATAATTAACACAAAATTACTTCCTTCAACAATAATACAGATTTTCCCCTCTAAGATACAAGCACATGCCTTATCAGACCTCTCGGAAATTCCAATTTGAGGAAATAAATCATATGGTTTGGTTTGTAAAAATCTTTGAATAGAGCCAGATTCAAGTATACCATCTATATGGATTTCCTTTAATTTATTTTTTACTTCATTAACATATTTAGGATTTGCAATATCATTTATATAAACAACTGCTACAGCAGTTTTAGTTCTTTCGCCTATGAAAAGTGTATCAATCTTTAGTGACTCATCTTTTATTCTATAACGTATTAATGATAAATTAGAATCAAAATTTTCATTAAAGGAATCCTTGGGAGCCTTAAGAGGACTTTCCAGTTCAGGTGAGGATATATTTCTTTTTTCAATTTTTTTTGTATTTGCTATTATATATTTTTCATTATTAGGTATAATTATAACTGTATTACCTTTTAAAATATAATCAACTATTTTATTTTCATCATAATCCAAATTAATTTCATCAACACAAATAATTGAATCAAATATTAAATCAATTGTTAAATTCCCATCAATTCTATTCTGTAAAATTGGTTTAATAATGCTAATAGAGACGCATTCTCTATCTGTAATATCTTTTAAATATAAGGTGTATACCTCTGTTTTTGAAATACATAGTTTCCTAATGGATATGCCTATATCATTTTTCTTTAGTTCATCTAATTTATTAAAAAATCCATTGTCAGCTCTCATACTATCCAACCTTTATCATTTACTTTTAGCATTGGGATCTTTCAAATTCGTATTTATAATTTTTGTGTCAATATTTACATTGACTTCTGCACGGGTATATTTATCTTGCCAGTTTATTGTTTTGTAAATTTTAGGATTTTGAGCCCTGAAATATTTTACAAATCCAAAGGTATCACAGGCATAATTATTTTGAGACATATGAATATTTTTGAGAATATCTTTTTTGGCCTTTTCAGATAATTTATTCTGCAGTTTCTTTTTGTTTTCATCACTAATAGGATTCATATAATATTGGTATTGTAGTGATGCGTCTAAATTTAAATCAATATTAATAACAACCCTATCATCTTTGTAATCCGTTTTTATAGTTCTTTTTTTTACATATACTTTAAAAATGGACTTATTCTTATCATCATTATTTAAAGATATATCCTCTGTTAACATAGGTTTTTCATTTAGCAAATATAATATTCCAGGGGTATCTTTAATTTTTATAAAATCAATGAGTTTAAAATCCTTCATAACTCCAAGGCCTAGGTATCTTATACCTTCTTTCTCTATGCCTATATATGGTATGAAAAAACCTACTCCTTCAATATTTTTATAAAAAAGCATATCCTTAATAGGTGTATATATGGCAGTACCGCTTTTAGTTAAAAGTTTTATATTATCCTCAATATAAAAACCTGTACTGATATTTCTATTTGATGGATAGTTTAGTATTTCTTTAGCAGGTTCCATACTTACAACAAGCATAACAGATTTTCTATAATCATATAAATCATCAATTCTTCTTAAATAACTACCTATTCCATTTTCAGCATATGATTTTCCGAAAATTACCACACTTGTTTCCCCTAGAAAAAAATCGTGAGTAACTTCTTGATTTACATGTAATCTAGCGCTCTCAATGTCTTTACCAATACCTGAATATTGAAAAAAGCCTTGTTTTATTTGTGGTTGTTTCTCTGGTACAGCAGATATAAATGCTGTAGATTCCCCTATAAGTTCAACATTGTCATCAACTTTATCAATTCCAACTGAAAGTATAAAGCTTTTCTTGTTAGCATCCGTAAAATCCCAACAGCCTGTAAGTGTAGTAATAAACATTAATATTATTAATAACCTACTAAATTTTTTTATCATATTTTTTCACCTTCGTTATTATTACAAATATTAATGGGATAACTAATACAGTAAATATACTAAAATACCCAATAAGTTTTATATTTTTTTGTACATCCTGCAAAGTTTTTGGAAGCATTGATGTGAAAAATCCTAGTACTATAACTATAAAGGCTAATTTATTAAAGGACACTCTTTTAAACCATTTACTAAGAAGAAAAACAGTGGCATAGGCATTGAGTAGTATTGAAGTAAAAATAGCCATTATCCATAGAGTTAAAAAAATAGCATCAAGTCTGCTTAAAAATTGCAAAAATTCAATGTTAATTCTTCGTATTGTTGCCATAAGTGAATTGTTATAATATACAATATTATCTACACCTAAAACTGATATGCAGGATTCAACAATAAATATGTAAAAAAAACCTATAAAAAGTATCATGAAACTTACATACTTAAATACCTTTTTATTATTTATATTTCTATTAAATGGAATAAGGGAGATAACCTCTACCCCTACCAATATAGCAAATATTGATGCAGGTATTGATTTTACATATGTTACTATTCCTAAGGGTGGTATCAAGGGCCTTAGATTAATAAGGTTACCTTGGGTAGAAATAAGAATATGTATAATTAAACTCAAAAAAATAGTTGTTATTCCATATAGTTCGCAAATTCTTCCAATACCTTTTAGTTTTTTAGTAATCCCATAATAAGAAACTAATAATAACACTAACACCAAAACACTTATTGGGGTTTTTATTAAGATGGTTAGGCTAATTAATTCACTTGAAACTCTGCTAACCATGGTAAATAAAGAAAAAAAGTATATTATATACATAAGTATCAGTATATTTCCTATGAATTTTCCAGTTAGGAGGGTACTATAATCATAAATTGTCTTTTCGGTGTGGACGTATCCAAGGTATGTAAACATATATCCAGCAATGATTGCTATAACGGTTGTAATAAGTAGAGGAATCCATCCGCCAGTTCCGGCAACTTCTGCAATATTTTTAGGAAGACCCATAATGCCATATCCTACTATTCCCCCAAAAACCATAAGAGCAATTTGTCTATTAGTAAGAGGTTCATTCATATTCTCACTCTCCATTAATTATTATTCATATAATAATAATTAAAATTCATATTTTACTGCACCACTTTACAAATTTTATGATTTTACTATTTAATTTATTATGGTCTAATCAAGATAATTATATTCAAACAATCCATTATAGCTTGTTTTTCTAGTTTTCAATCAATCTGTCTTAGGTAGTTGGAGACGAAGGTGAACTTGATTTACTATTTATATTATTCAAGTATGGAACGAGATTTAACTTTTTATGATATAATTTTCATGTAGAAAAAATATTATTAATAATACACTTTTATAGACGAATTTTTGACAGTGGAGGTGAGATCATGTTAAATCCTGGACAAATACTAGATAGAAAATACGAAATAATAAAGGTTTTAGGACGAGGCGGTATGGGGACAGTGTACCTCTGCAAGAATAATAGGTTAGGAAATCTTTGGGCAGTTAAGGAAGTAAATAGCAAGTGGAAAGACAAAATAGACTTTCTTGCTGAGCCTAATATACTGAAGAATTTAAGTCACATAGGAGTTATACGAATTATTGATATCTTTTATGAAGATGATAATTTATACATTGTGGAGGACTACATTGAAGGAAAGACTTTAAAGGAGTATGTAGATGCTAATGGTCCACTATCTTCAGAATTGCTGGAGGATATATCATTGCAACTGTGTAGCATATTAGATTACCTTCACAGTTTTAATCCGCCTATTGTATATAGGGATTTAAAGCCATCTAACATAATGATAAAGCATAACAACAAGGTAGTGCTTATCGACTTTGGAATAGCTCGCATCTACAAGGAAGATCAAGAAAGCGACACTATGATTTTAGGTTCTAATGGATACATAGCACCAGAACAGCTTGTGAATGTTCAATCCAATGCTCAAACGGATATTTATTCTCTTGGTGCCACTATGTTTTTTATGCTTACAGGAAAATCCGTAAGTTTGGCCACAGAGCTTATGTTTGAGGAAAATTACCCTAAGCATGCATCTAAGCGGTTAATTAAAATTATTCAAAAGGCTTCAGCTATAGAGCCTAAAATCCGTTATAGCGATGTAAAGCTGATAATGTCTGAGCTTAATGCTAGTATAGCTGATGGAGAATACGAAAAAACAATGGTTACGAATTCCCATGAAGCTGCTGATGAGGCTTCAAAAACAGTTTTGTTAGAGAATAAAAAGCCTAGAAAGAGAATTAAATTAGTTATAATAGCAGTGCTTGCTTGTATAATAGCTTTGGTTATTTTTTTAGCTTTGCTAATGAGTAATAAAACATCAGAAGATAAAAAAGCTTCTGAATCTCCTGTTGCTCCTAAAATAGAGGAACAAACTAAGCCAAAGGTACAACCTAAGCAAGCGGTACAACCACCAAAGGAAGTTGTGGAAACGGATACTATTGTTAAGGGGATTTTATACATCAAAAAGCCTGTCACATTAAGTGCTGGTTCCAGCAATAAAAAAGGTAAGGGCAAGGATAAGGGTAAAGATAAGGATAAAAATCTTCATGTACAATTTACTTTAAATCCTGCTGCAGCTATTTCTAACTCAAAACTATCTATTTCTTTAACTAATATTCAGGTTATGGATGATGATGTTATAGCTATTTTAAGCATTCAAAATACAGCTGATGATGCTTTGAAATTAGACCTAAGTAAAACCTATTTAGTAAATAGTAAAAATGACTCTGCAAAAAGCTATAATCCAAATTCAACTAGTCTGCTATCAATTCCACAAAGTTCAAGCAAACAGGAATTGAAGCTATACTTTAAGGATTTCGATTTTGAAGAAAGTTCTTATACATTGAAAACAGTTTTAAGATCTGCTGTAAATAAAGATATAAATTTATATGTAGAAATTAAATAATCCTAAAAAAGATTAAGAGTTTAAATCAGAATAGCTTAAAATGCTAGATTCACAATATTTAAATAAGAGGGGAGAAATAAATGAAAGTAAATGAAATTAGTGGAAAAGATAAAGAGCTAATTAGTGCGGCTCAAAAGATTATTGAGAATTTATACGAAATTGATAAACACCACATTGGATGTGCTATTAGAACAAAAACTGGTAAAATAATAACAGCAGTACATGTTGAAGCATATATTGGCAGAGTAACAATTTGTGCTGAAGCAATTGCAATAGGAAAAGCAATATCTGATGGAGAAAAAGATTTCGAAGCCATTGTTGCTGTTAGACATCCTTCTCCAGAGGAGTTTGATAGAGAGATTAAAGTGGTAACTCCTTGTGGTATGTGCCGAGAGTTAATAAGTGATTATTGCCCAGATGTAAATGTAATAATACCTTATGAAAACAATGTTGTTAAGTGTAAAATTTCAGAACTATTACCATTAAAATATATAAGGGGATAGGATACTTTAATATGTAATTTTCTTATGAGAAGACTTTGAAAATTAATATAATAGAATTATAAATTAAAATAGAATGGAAATTATCTACAATAAAATTGATATTATTTAATGAAACATATATAGTTGAACCTTAACAGGGGATGTATTAAAAAAGGATTATAATATATAAACTCAAAGCCAGGTAGGGTATTTACTATCTGGCTTTAAATTATATTAACTAATATATGGTGATAACTAAGAAGAATGTGACTTAACATAAAATTAATATTATGTTGATTTTAGTAATTTAGATTACTTTATATTTTTTATCTTTTCAATATCTGAACTACAAAGAATTTCAAGATTATTAAATATTTTTTCTGCGGACCAATCCCACCATTTTAAGTTTAATAGATATTGGATTAAATCATCATCAAAGCGTTTCCTTATGATTTTAGCAGGGTTTCCACCAACTATATGATAAGCAGAAACATCTTTTGTAACAACAGAATGGGCAGCAATAATTGCACCGTCACCAATATGTATGCCTGGCATTACAACTACATTTTGCCCTATCCAAACATCATTACCAACAATAGTATCTCCTTTTAATGGTAGGTCATCAAGAGTCGGTGTAGCTTTTTCCCAACCATTTCCCATAATATTAAAAGGATATGTTGTTACAGAACGCATTCGGTGATTAGCACCATTCATTACAAATTCAATGCCATGAGCAATTGCACAGAATTTTCCTATAATCAGTTTGTCTCCCAAAAAATCATAATGATGTGTAACGTGTTTTTCAAATTCTTCTGCACCATTCACATCATCATAGTAAGTATAATCGCCAACTTGAATATTTGGATTTTTAATAACGTTTTTAATATAGCAAATTTGTTTTATGTTTTTATTTGGATAAATACTATTTGGATTTGGTCCAATTTTCTTCATATACTTTACCTCCTGCATAATTAACTCTACATATTTAACTACTGTGTAATTAATATATATAATTATACAGTTTATAACAGTAAGTATAAAGTAAAAATTCAGGAGGAAAGTTCACTGTTTAGCTTCATAGATAAACCATCTGTTATTGTTCCAAGTAGGGATATTCATTATTTCTTTTTTATTTATTCTATTTTCAGTTGTTTCTATGTTTATTGGCTTAGTAGCATCCTTTTTTATTAGGCTATGTTATTCTTATTAAAAGTACATATTAAAATGGAACTCCTAAAAAATTCCATTAATTCGTATTTTCTGAATATTGTTCTTTATCATCATTAACTTTATTACGGAAAAATAAGATAACAGCAATTATAAAAACTGCTCCCTGTATAAACATAATAACTGTATGTATATTAGAAGTTAAATATTTCTCTAAGAAAAGTTCTCTTAATAATTCAAATGCAAAAAAAATGCAAAATAGTAAATTATAAATCTTTCTTTTCTTATAAAATGAGTGAAGATTCCAACCTGACAGTACACAATAGGAAACCATACGAAGAATAATATCAAGCATAAAATTACCCCCTTATTCCAAAATTTAATTTAAATCATAATAACTTATAATTGTTTATCTATTTAATTATATATTATATAGTTGTAAAATTACAAATGTTTAACACAAACGTTTGTGTCAAGTTCTAGTGGGCAATTTTATTTTTTAAATTTATCCATCATAACTTCAGTTAAAATTTTCCTCTTATAGGGCTTTGCCCTCTGCCCGAAAGGGCGCACTTCTTCCGTTAGTTTTTTATCTGCAATTTTTAAATTATCTATAGATAAGATCACTAAAATTTCTTTGTTTAAAAAAGCTTTGTATGGCTTTTCTGCCATTAGTCATGGCGCAGCCTGTAAATGGTATATTTGCTTGCTGTATAGGATAATATTTGCCTTTCTTTACTTTCTTATTAACATCAGCTGCTGTTAATGTGAGCATCTCTGTTATTGTTTCTAGCTTATCCTCTGAAATAACTCCAGCACACACTTCATTTATTACGTTATATATTCTTTTACTTGCTTTTTCTTCTTTTAGGCTTATCTTTTCCTTGGATACTTAACCAGACTCCATCCATCTCTTGAAACAAAATATTTACTTCTCTTGCTCCCTTTAAGATTCCTTTTTTATTTAATTCTATTTTTCTTTCTTCTTTTTCTTCTATTTTAGAACCTAGTTTTTGCACTACATTCCATACTGCAGTATGGCTGATTTCTTGATTCGTTAAATCTTTTATATTAGTTGAAGTATTTCTATAAGATACGTTAGTTACATTGTCTACTATTTTTTCTACTAAAGTGCTTGAAATATGGCCTATTGTATCCATTTCTAAATATTCATCTAAAAGATATTTTTTAGCTATCTTTCCATCTTATGTTTTATATTCATATATACGTCTATAAAATTCCATATTTCCCATAATGGTCTTTATACACGTATGCCGTAGCCCTTTGTTTCTATAAAGATTGATATCTCGTTTATCCATCAACCTTCGGTCTAGGTGCGATAGCACAATGTCATCAATTTAATATGTAAATAACTTGGAAAATTAAAAAATATGAAAAAGTAATAAAACATGGCAAAAAATACTTGACTTTTTCAAAATCGCCCAATAATTGTTTTGAACACATTTTATTGTGTACCAACTGATAAAGGGTGATTATAATGAAAATTAAAGACAGGTTAATAAAGGTCTTGTAGTAAGCAATGATTTAATTGGAGATTATTCATTTAAATGTGCTAATAGAACTAAGGGGACAGATTTTACACGGGAGCGAAAAATGGGATTTAAAGAAACAATGATATTTATGATAAATATGGTTAAAAAATCTTTACAAATAGAGTTAAATAATTTTTTTGAAACAATTCTAAATAAGAATACTTTAATTACAAAACAATCTTATTCAGAAGCTAGACAAAAAATTGAGCCCAAGGCATTTATGGAACTAAATGATAAAATAAACGAAATTGTATATAAAGATGAATTTGAATATAAACTATGGAATGGTCATAGACTAAGTGCAATTGATGGAAGTGTAATAAAATTGCCTGACACAGCGTTATTAAGAGAATATTTTGGATATATAGAAAACCAAAAGAATAAAGTAGCAAGAACAAGATCTTGTTGTATATTTGATATACTAAACAAAATAGTTATAAAGAGTAAGATAGATATATATAAAGCATCAGAACGAGCTATTGCAAAAGAGATAATAGTACAAATGCTTAAAGATAGAACAGATGCAGAATTAATCCTTTTTGACAGAGGATATCCAGGTGCAAACTTTTTTTCATTTTTAAAAGAAAAGAATATTGACTTTCTCATGCGAGCAAAAATTAATTTTTCAAAAGATATAAAAAATGCTAAAAAATCAGATCAAATTATAGATATAAAAAATGGTAGAGAGATTTTAACTGTAAGAGTTGTGAGATTTTTACTTCCATATGGTATTGAAGAAGCTTTGATAACCAGTTTACTTGATAAAAAATATACAATTGAAGATTTAAAAGAATTATATTTTAAAAGATGGGGAATTGAAGTGAAATTTGATGAAATAAAAAACAGATTAGAGATTGAAAATTTTACAGGAAGAACAAAAATAGCTATTGAACAGGATTTCTATGCATCTATTTACTTATCTAATATGATTGAATTAGCTAGACAAGAAAGTGATGAAATTGTTAAAGAAAAAAATAAAGGAAAAAATTTAAAGCATGAGTACAAAACTAATTTGAATATTCTTATTGGGAGCTTAAAAGATAAACTAATAATGATGATGATTGAAAAAAGCAGCAGAAAAAGAAATAAAATGTTTAAAAGCATAATGAAACAAGCTTCTCAAAATACCATTCCAATAAGACTTGGGAGGCAATATCCACGTAAAGATAGTGTTTCAAGATGCAAATTTAAAGCTAATCGTAAGCGTTCATTGTAAAATAAATATTTTTAAATCAACTTAATTTTATGAAATAACAAATAAACTTTACTTCAAAAATAGTGTAAGTTTATTTAGGTTACACTTAAATAGTAAAATTTTACAAAAAATACTATATCATTAAGTCAAAATATATAAATTTAAAGATTGTCTTATATGAATATTTTTTATTTGCATATTTAACACAAATATAGATATAATCTTTGTGAATAATTTATAAATGCAAATTTATAACAACTTAAATTGATGACATTGTGCGATAGCACCTCTTTTATGAGCCTACATGCTTCAGCACATGCATATTTATATATTTTTTTCTCTAAACTATTGAAATTTATCTCATTATTACTTAAACTTAAATCATACATAATAACCACCCATTCTTGTATAGTCTCGATAACTTACATTATAATGAATGTTTTATGTATATGGGAGATACTTTGTGTATCTCCCTTTTAATTTTTTAAGTAGTAATCACTACTATTTTTGCCTACTAAAATTATACTCTAAGTTTTTAACGGATGAATATGCACTGATAGCGTCTTCTGCCATTCCTATTGTCAGAGCAATATATGTATTGGTAAAAAGAAAAAAGGCAGATATGCTTTCTATCGTAGTATCATAGGATTTGCAGTTTCCATTGTTATTTTCAAATTGGCAAATGGGAACTTGTTTGCAGTAAAGGTATATCACTCTATTATTACAGGAGCAATAGGTTTGATTATTCTTATATCTGCAGTCATCAGAAAGCCCATTTTAACTGCTTTTATGCAAAAAACAATGAAAGCATATAGTGAACAGTAAGGAAATTAAAATTTGTCAAAAACAATGAGTGTTTATAATATAATAACAGGATTAGTTTTTTCATTGGATGCAGTTTTGCATATCTTTATGGTTTCTGTGCTTTCTACTAATAAGTATGTAGTACTTAAAAAAATTGCTACCATTGTACTTGTGGCAATCATATTATTTATTGCAACATATATCAAAAAAACACATAAAAGCCAATAAGTTGATTTTGTTATTGATTTATTAAAAAAATTATGCTATTATCACCAAAAACAACAATAACCTTTAGTGTACACTATTCGTATTTAACTACTCAACTATAAAAATCAAATAATTTACTAAAACACTGCATTATTTACGTTAAAATTTTGCGGTGTTTTTACATTACTTATTGAGAAATAGTATTGACAATGCTTAAAATTTCCATTATTATATACATAGTTTAATAGTTTAATATTAAACTATACAATTAAAAATATCAATTGCGGATAAATAAAAAGTAGAAAGGTGTGTCCAAATGAAATTTAGTATTAATAAAAAAGTAGATTTTCCTATATATCAACAGTTAAAAGAACAAATAAAATACTTTTTATTAAGTGGCACCTTACAAGCGGGTGAAAAAGTTCCTTCACCCATAGAATTAGAGAAACTTCTAAAAGTAAATCGTAATACAGTAATTTCAGCTTATAAAGAATTAGAAAAGGAGGGGCTGTTGGTGGGGAAAAGAGGACAAGGTACATATGTTTCCGACAATATTAATGTCTATAATGCTAAAAAACATAACCAAGAACTATTAACACTTGCTGAGGAGACTATAGAAAAAACAAAACAATTAGGGTTTAAACCAGAAGAATTATTTACAGTAATTTTTAATTATACTGTTTTAGGGGTGAATGATTCAAAGAAACTACATTTAAAAGCCTTGCTTACAGAAAGTGCTATTCAAAATTTAGAGTATTTTAGAGATGTTTTAATAAAAGAACTTAATATTGATGTTGATATCTGTCTTTTGTCAGAACTTCAAGATAGTATAGATTCAGAGATAGTAAGAAATTGTGATTTTGTTATAACAGGCTTTAATCATGTTGAGGATGTTAAAGCAACTATGGAGCCTTTAGGTAAAGAAGTTATTGGCCTTATGGCAGCACCAAGTATTCATGCTTTTATGCGTATTGCAAAGTTAGAGCCTGGTACAAAAGTTGGTATTGTCTGTGCAACTACACAGGGAGCTTTGAACATGAAAAAAGCAATTGAGAATGCAGGTGTTGAAAATATTACAATTATTACTTGTGGAGCAGAAAATAACAAACAATTGTTAGAGCTGCTTCAAGAAGTTGATGTTGTTATAACCTCAAGGATAGCTTTCGACAATGTGAAAACTTTACTTCCGCAAGGAGTACAACTTTTAGAGTTCTTCGCGGAACTAGATAGAAATGGCTTACAAATGTTAGAACAATACATTAATAATAAAGTAGCTTTAAAGTAAAATAGATATCAAATGGAGAGGTGAACTATGATTAATTCTAATGAAATAAAAAAAATTTTATATGATTTAGGAGCAGATCTATGCGGTATAGCGCCTATTGAAAGATTTAAAAATGCTCCGGATGGATTTCATCCAAAAGACGTTTTTTCTGAATGTAAATCAGTAGTAGTTTTTGCAAAAAGAACACCATCAGCAAGTATGCTTAGTGGTAACAGAGTAGTATATACGCATGTGACTACTTCCACTTTCATGGAACTAGATAGGATATGTCTTAATGCCTGCTGTCATTTGGACAAACTTAATGTGGGTGCAGTTATGATACCAGCAGATGATCCATATGAATATTGGGATAAAGAGAAAAATCATGGTATAGCTATATTATCCTTAAAACATGCAGGGGAATTAGCAGGCATTGGGGTTATAGGCAAAAATACTCTTTTAGTAAATAAAGATTTAGGTAATATGATGTATTTAGGAGCTTTACTTATAGATAAAGAGGTAGAAGGCGATAAAGTGATAACGGAAAAATATTGCTATGATAAATGTAAAATATGTATTGAAAATTGTCCTAAAAAGGCACTTAATAGTATAACAGTTGATCAGGCATTATGCAGAAGCCATGTAGCCACACAATCAACTAAAGGAGACTGGTTATATAATTGTAGTAAATGCAGAACTTTGTGTCCTAATGTAATCGGACACAAAAAATAATGTAAAATGTTTTAACTAGGGAGGTTAACGTATTGAATAAAAAAACTCTAACTGTTGTTATTGCTTTAACTTTATCAGTAATAATGAATGGAACTGTTTTAGCTTCACCATCAAGCACTAATTCACAAATATCTGAAATTCAGAAGCAAAAACAAGATTTAGAAACAAAAGTAGAAAAATCAGACAACCAGATAACAGAAATGATGAAGCAAATAGATGGTAATAAAAAAAGTATTGAAAAAACTACAGCAGATATAAAAGCAACGAGGCAAGAATTAACTAATGCAGAAAATAGCATAAAGGGACAACAAGATGTATTTAATAAAAGAATCAGAGCTATGTACATAAATGGCACAGATAGCTATTTAGGTGTTATATTAGAATCTGACAATTTAAGTGATTTTATATCAAGAATGGATACTATTAAAAAAATAGTAGGTTTTGATGAAAAAGTAATAAATGACTTAAAACAAAAAAAGGATACAATAGCAAAGAAAAAAGAAGCTCTAAATAATGAAAATAATAAACTTTTAGCTTTAAAAGCAGATAATGAAAAGAAATTAGCAAGCTTTAATAGTACTAGAAGTGAGCAAAAAAATTTAATTGCAAGCTTAGATACTAAAGAACAAGCGCTTAAAGCTGCAGATGTTCAAATAAATAATTTAGTTGCATCAGCTGAAAGTCAGGTTGAAAAATATAGTGCATCTTCACCGACATTGTCAAGAGGATCATCATCAGCCAGTGCAATAGTTGCATATGCATCAACTTTCCAAGGCGTTCCTTATGCTTGGGGAGGAAATGGTCCAAGCTCTTTTGATTGTGCTGGTTTTACTTGCTATGTTTTTGCATACTTTGGAATAAGTTTACCAAGGGTAGCTTCAGATCAACAAAATGTTGGAACTTATGTATCAAGAGATCAACTTCGGCCAGGAGATTTAGTTTTCTTTGGATCACCAGCTCATCATGTTGGAATATATGTAGGTGATGGATGTATGATTCATGCGCCACACACTGGAGATGTAGTTAAGATTTCTCCATTGCATTCTGATTTTAGTGGTGGAAGAAGAGTATTGCAAGATAACTAATTATATAAGTTGGTATTTAAGGCGTAATATTCTTATGAGACGACTTTGCAAATTAGTATGATAGAATTTTGGAAATTGAGACAAGTATAGATTTTATAAATAACCTTAAAGACAAATAGAAATTTCTTTGAATTTTACCAGCCGTAAACAAAAACAAAGTACCTTTAAAGCCTTGAAATGTAAGCATTTAAGGTGCTTTTTTAGTAGTAATTTCAAAAATCAAAAAACGACTGGTAAAATTTTAAGAAAACCCTTTATTTTCAATGGTTTAAGGGTT
>CAZKOJ010000084.1:0-18998 GCA_964554365.1 uncultured Clostridium sp.
TTAATTATGATATTTTCTTTTTTACCAAAATTAACTTGAAGATGTTTGCTTATGATTTTCATATAAATTGGGCCCAAAGAAATAGCCCATATAAAAAAATGCTTTTTTGCATTAATTAAGTTGACATTTTTTAAACAATCATAATCAGAATTTTTAAGTTCATAAAAGGTAAAAAGAATTCCTCTTTTACCTACTTGTTTCATATTCATACTAACATGTCTCCATTCTACATCTAATACCCACATCAATGGTGTGGTTTCATTTTTCATAATTGAAATTCATTTTTATTACAATTATAACATGCTAATTCATAATCAGAATAATATTTATATGTTGGTGGAAAAATATTATTATATGTTTTCTCAATTATATATAAATCTAATTATACAGGGAGTGATTATATGAAAATTGAAGCTTATTTTACTGGTATAAAAAATGCTAATAATGCAGTAGGAAAATTAAAGTCTGAAGGTTTTAAGAACTCAGTTGTAGACTTAAATGACCACTACGTAGAGTATAACAATACTGAAGCTAGAACACCAAATGGTTCACCTAATTTGTCATCTCTTGTTATGAATTCTGGTGAGCTTCCTGAAGATATTTCAAAACGTCCTTTAACCGCTGCAAGCCCTATGGTAAGTGGCATGGGTAATTTTGAAGAAATTACAGATATTAATTACAAGGTGACTATAAACTTGGATTCCAAGGATGAAGATAATGCAAAACGAATTATTAAAGACATGGGAGGCAATTTAAAAGATCCTAATTTAGACTTACCACATAGATTAGAGAATATCAATATTACCACATAAACAGGTTCCTAATCTTCAGGTGGAGTTTGTCTTCGACCCCAGAACAAATTAAGTTCATATGACAAAATATAAAAATGAGCATAACCCCATACCCATTCAATATAGGCGCAAGTCCTATATTGAAGATTTTTTATTGGGCTATGCTATTTTTTTTACTTTTTAATATGCTTTTATATTCATACATACGTTCATCAGCAATTTTTATTAGTTGGTTGAAATCCTTTCCCTCTTTTGGGAAATTAGCGATACCATAACTATAACTGCAAATAATTTTGTTTTCTTCAAATATTATTGGATTATTTTTAAAGTGTTCAATCAATTCTTCAAATCTATTAATTAAACTTTGTGAATCTATATTAAAGAAAACTCCTGAAAATTCGTCTCCTCCAAATCTTGCTATAATATCAAAATCTCTAGCTAAGTTGGTTAAATGTCTAGAAAATATTTTGATCAATTCATCACCAGCTAAATGTCCATAATTATCATTAACAAGTTTCAGTCTATTTAAATCAAAAATTACTACAAAAAATTCTTTTTTATCTGTGATAGCCTTATAACTATCACTATAAAGTAATTGTTCAAAATAACTTCTATTATACACATTAGTTAATTTATCATATCTAGATAAATATACAGTTTCTTCATAAAGTTTATGCTTACTAATAGCAATAGAAATCTGATTTCTCATGTATTCCATTAATTCAAAATCTGTTTCGTTAAACGTATTATTGTACCTACTATCAAGATTTACAAATCCATATAACTGTCCGTCTATAATAATTGGTGCACTAATAACAGATTTTATCTTTATTCCTTCCTCTGTATCCAACATATTTATATCTTTTATTTTATCAATATCATTAACAATAATTGTTTTATTTATATTGCCTCCAGTAATAATCCATGCAAAGGTTTTTTGCAAATTACAATTAAATGTTCTAATTTTTTCCAGGTTGTATCCTTTAGCTACAGCTATTTTCAAATTTTTATCCTTGTCTAAAATCAATACTGAACCAACACTTTTCTCATCAACACAATCAATAACCTTTTCTAGAATTAATTGAAATACATTATTAATATTAGATATTTCATTAATAGAATAGCCTATTTGTAGCATTGCTTCTTTTAATTTTAATAGCTTATTTATTTTTTCTCTATTCTTTTTTTGTTCTGTAATATCTACTATAACACTAACTAACCCTTTAATATCACCCTCTTCGTTTACAATAGTTGCTTTACTAAAAGTTACATAATGATATGTACCATCATTATGCATAAGCTTTGATTCATAAATCCGAGTTCCTTTTTCTTCCATTAAATTCTTATCTGATTTATGATAAGTTTCTGCTAATTTATTTTCATATAATTTATAAATAGTACTCCCTATGAATTCTTCTCTCTTTATTCCTACATATTCTGTAAACGCAATATTACAATGGTTGTATACTCCATGTTCATCCTTCGAAAATATAGGATTAGGTATAGCATCCATAAGTGTTTGAAGAAAATTAAAATTTTCTTTAATTTTCATTTCTGAATTTTTTATTTCTCTAACTAGATTTTCTATACGATTTTGCATTGCTTCAAGTGCAACTGAAAGAGTGCCTAATTCATCTTTTCTTTTTAAAATTTTTTCAGGTATTTTCTTTTTAAAATTACCAGAACTTATATGCTTTAAATGTCTTTCTATTACTAATATAGGTTTTAAAAATTTATGTGAAAATATAATAGATATTATTATGGCTATAACCACAAATAGTTCTACTATGAGTAAAATATTATTTTGAACTTTATCTAATCGTTGTAAAAGTTCTGATTTTTCTATAACTGATATAAACTTCCAATGTGTTTTAGGTGAAGTATATATGTTTATTAACTGCTTTTTTCCATCTAAATTTGTTTCGAAATTATCCGATTGTATTTTTTCAATATTGTTTAACTTTTCAATGTTTAATTCTTTAATATTTTTAAAATTCATTTGATCGTTTTTAGAATGTGCTAATATTGTACCCTTGTTATCAACTAAGATAATATATCCTTTTTCTCCAATTCTTATATTTTTAAACATATCAGTTAATTGTTTTAGAGATATATCAACACCTTGAACCCCTATCAAGTTTTCTTTACTATCTTGTATTGTCTTAACAATACTTATAATAGAAATATTATCAGCTTCATAATAATAGGGACTGGTTATTGTTACTTTTCCCTTATTCTCTATAGCTACTTTATACCACATCCTTACCCTAGGGTCATATTTTCTATCTATTTCTGCTTCTGGCCATTGTACAAAAGAACCTTGGGTAGTAGCCATAACTACATATTTCAACTTAGGATTAGCTTTTCCAAATTGTGAATATAAATTATAAATTTTTTCTTCAATTCCACCATTTTTTGAAGGTGTCATTTTTACTTTTTTTTCATTATCTATATAGTTTGTACTTATTTTGTTTGCCTTTGTTACCAATTTATTATTAGCTAAAAATTCTACCTCTTCTTTAATTGTATCTAAATACATACTTATTTCATTGTCTACTCCTATGATTTCTCTTGTTGTTGATTTAATAAAATCTGCTTTTAAATACTCTTTAAATTCATAATTCATATAATAAGTAATACATATAATTGGTACTAACATAAAAATTAATATTGCCGTAATCAACTTATTTTTTATGCAAAAAAAATTAGCACCTTTTTTCAAACTATCTCAACCCCATCCACTTTAAAAAATAATTATTACTACTTTTGCTACTAAAATTATACTTATATTTTCATAAATATTATATACTTTTTTCTTTATATAGAAAAGCTAAAAAATTGTAAGTTAATTTTTATTATAAACAACATAAAAAATTCAGTTATCATTGCAACAACTGAATCTTTTACTATTTACATATTCCTATTAGTATTATTTATTAGCCTTTAATTCTTTTAAATCTTTATATAAATATTTTAAAAACTGCTTAATCATCGGGCTTCTAATCTCACCTCAAATATAGTTTTATTATCCTTACTTGATACAGTAACTTTTCCGCTATGTATATCAACTATACTTTTTACAATAGCAAGTCCAAGACCAGATCCAGATTTCTTACTGGAACGAGATTTTTCTGACCTATATAATCTCTCAAATATGTAAGGTAAATCTTCTCCTTTTATCATTTCTCCATAATTTATTATTCTTATTACAGCTTCGCTGTCTTCTTTTAAAAGTTGAATATCAATATATCTTCCTTCTTTCCCATAATTAATAGCATTATTTATCAAGTTATCAAATAACCTTGCCATTAATATAGGATCTGCTTCAACAACTATTTTATCACTTGGAAAAAATGTCCTATATTCCATTGATTTTTCTTTGAAGACAGGCATAAATCCTAAAATAACCTGTTCTAAAAGTTCACTGAGCTTTATCTTTGTTTTATTTATTTTAAGCTCTCTACTATTAAGCTTTGAGTATTCAAAAAGCTCCTCTATTAAACTTTTTAAACTGGTACACTTGTTATAGGCAATGTCCACATAATGCTGTAAGTAAACCTCATCAGCATACTTTTGATTTGCTATTAATTCAAGATATCCTAGCACAGATGTCAAAGGAGTTCTTAAATCATGTGACACATTGGTTATCAATTCATTCTTTGATCTTTCCCAATTTCGTTCTTCTTCTATAAGGCTATTGAGTCTATGAGACATATTATTTATAGTCTCTGCCAAATTTCCAAATTCATCATTAGTTCTTATAGGAATATTGATTTTCAAATTTTCTTCTGACATACTATCCAGTGTTTTAGTAATTTCATCAAGATACCTCATCTCTTTTCTAGTAAAGAAAAGAAAGAACATACCCATAAATACAATAACTATTAGCACTAATAAAAATACTAGTGTAGCCACATGATTATTCGACCAAACAATTGTTTTATCATAATTCTTATAGTTTACAAAAAGAATTAGAGAAAATAGAAAAAACGTACTTATTACAGCCATAAAAGTGCTAACTAAATACTCAATAATAAATTTGTATCTAATGGAGCGAACTTTATTTTTCAATTTTATATCCTACCCCCCATACTGTTTCTAATATCGTAGGCTCCTTAGAATTTTGTTCTATCTTTTCTCTAAGTCTCCAAATATGTACCATTACTGTATTGTTACCTTCAAAGTATTTTTCCTTCCATACTCTTTCGAATATCTCTTCCCCGCTAAATATTCTTCCAGAGTTCTCAGCAAGCAATATTAATATTTCATATTCTGTAGGCGTTAAATTTACCTCATTACCATATACTAAAACACAATGATTTCTTTTATTTATTTTTACCCCTTTAAATTCCAATACATACTCATATTCATTAAGTTTTGTCTGCGTATTTAGATACACAAAACGACGTATCTGAGATTTAATTCTTGCAATTAATTCCATAGGATTGAAGGGCTTTACCATATAATCATCAGCACCAGTTGAAAGCCCTAAAATTTTATCCATATCCTGCGACTTAGCACTAAGCATTATTATAGGGATATTCATTTTACTTCTTATTTTTCTACATACAGCTAGTCCATCAATTCCAGGCATCATAATATCTAGAACTACTAAATGTATCTTTTCACTATCTAAGATTTTTAGTCCTTCTTCTCCATTATAAGCTTTGAATACCTTATATCTTTCATTAATTAAATAAACTTCAACTAATTCAACTATTTCTATTTCATCATCAATAACTAAAATATTATAATCATTCATTATTTCTATCCTTCTCTCAAAGTAATATAGGAGCTATAAATTTTGTAATTTAACTTATATAATTATATCATCTAGCAATATAACTTTAAACACTCCTTATATTCCATTAAGTTCCATTTAAAGCTTAAATCCAAGCATATTCTAATAATATAAAAACCATATAACTAAGAATGAAACCATTGTAATTATTGTATAGTAAACTCTTTTTACCACTGTCCAATATTTTTTTCTCCATATCACAAAAGTAAATACTACATTGCCCATTGTTAAAATACTTGCAGCAATTAAACCTGAAAGCAAAACATAAAATATATTTGGTAATCCAAAATTCATATCAAAACCTACATAGATTAAAATACCAAAAATGCCCATAGTACATATCACATTTAAAAAACATACTATCTCTAAAGAAAATTTTCCCAAGGCTGATGATTTGGTAGAAGTAGAAGGTTTTCTTTTTATAGTTCTTATAATAAATTTACTAAAATAAACTAAGCATGTTAATGTGAAGGTTAATAAACTTACTCCCAATAAGCACAAATTTAAGCATTGATTTTCATACCATTTAATTTTGTCGAAAGATTCTTCTGGCTCATTGCCACTAAATAAATGACTTATATGTCCACTTTGATCTTTACCAAAAGCAACATAATCAAAGTTATCTTGCCTTTGAAAAAGTAATGGCTTAATTTCAATAAGTTTTGTAGAAATAGGCGTTTTTTCAAGTGAAATTCCTTTCATTGTAAGAGTACCATCTCTATTATCAGTAATTTTAAATTCGTAATCATCACCAAACAAAGCAAAAACTTTTGTAATCCAACTTTTTGTTACCTCGTGATACTGTCTATATGTTCCAATATATTCATGAGTTTTTTCTTTAAAATTAGTAGATGAATTTGGTGATTTATCTCGTTTTAAAGGATAATAATGATTTATAAAGGCATCCTCCAGTTGAAATGGAGTTGCATTTAAACTATTAGTAGCAACATAAAAGCCTAAATTTTGTTCTGGCATTAAAAATAATGAAGTTACAAAGCCTGGAATTGCTCCCTCATGTTTGATAATCTTCTGGTTATTCTTGTAGTTCTCGATAAAGCTGTATCCCATTCCAGGCAAATCAGTATTATTTGTAAAATGCTGCTTTTGCATTAACTTTGAAGTATTTTCATTTAATATTTGGTTATCTGCAAATTTACCATTTTGCAAGTTTGCAATCATAAAATTAGCCATATCTACTACAGTTGAATTGATACTTCCAGATCCTAAAGGTGGTTCATATACATTATTACGTATACTCTTGAAAGAACCTTTTTCAAAGTTATATGCTGTAGCCATATTTTCCACTTTTGATACTACATTACTATTTTTCATACACAAAGGATCAAAAATATTCTTTTGCATATAATTTTCATAGGACATTGCTGAAACCTTCTCTACAAGATATCCAAGCAAATTATATCCGCTATTTGAGTAATTTGTAACTGTTCCTGGTTCATTTATTACAACGGGCATATGACTTTTCATGTAATCTTCATAGGAAACTTGTCCAGCCTTAGTATAAGAAGTTCCTCCTATTTCACATCCACTATCTAACCCACTGCTGTGTGTCATAATATTTCCAAAGGTAACAGGTTTAGAAAACTTATTCTTAACCTTAAAACTTTTTAAATAATTATTTACATTGTCATCTAAATTTATTAATCCTTTTTCATATAATTGCATAATAGCTGTTGCTGTGAATAGTTTGCCTACTGAACCATTTCTAAAAACTGTTTTGTCTGGATCAACAGGTATCTTTTTCTCAACATTAGCATATCCATAACCCTTTTTAAAAATTACTTTTCCATCCCTTACCACGACAATTGCTGCTCCTGGCACATTATTTTTTTTCATATTCTCAGTAAAAAACTTATCTGTAAATGCCTCTATTTCTTTTTCATCTTTGGGCCCTTGGAACTTTTCTATTGATTGTGTACTTGCAGCACTATCTGATAAATTTTGTCCATGAACAGTGCTGTTAAAACTTAATATAAAAGACAGCATTGCTAACAAACTCATAAAATATGCCGACCTTTTCCTTGTTTGTTTTTTGATTCTCATAGTTAATCCACCTTTTCATAAATATTTTTTAAATCATGTGTCATATTTAAATTTACATTAATTATTTAAAGATAAATTAACTAATTTCTTACGATTTTCTAACGGAATTTTAAAGAATTCTTAACAAAACAAATTATTAACAAACCCCTGATTCTTACTGGACCTCAGATATGTATTGCTAAATAAAGTCACTCTTATTACTGAACACTGCAGGATGTTTACCATTCTCAAAAATACTAACTTAGAATTACTTATCTTATTATGAATATTGTTTAAATATTACGGATTTTTGATATAATTGAAAGGTATATATAATACTATTAAAGGAGAAAAACATTGAAAAAAACAATTAGAGAAAAAATTTTTGAATTAGCAGATGAAAACTTTAAAAAATTTCAAAGTAAGTTGTGCCCTAGTACTGATAATATTATTGGGGTGAGATTACCCCTATTAAGGAAACTTGCCAAAGAAATAGCTAAAGGGAATTGGCGAGAATATATGAAGACAGCAGAAAATGAATATTATGAAGAAATTATGCTTCAAGGTATGGTGCTTGGCTGTGTAAAGGCTGATGTTGAAGAAACGCTAAGTTACATTACAGATTTTGTACCTCTAATTGATAATTGGTCTGTTTGTGACAGTTTTTGTACTGGATTGAAATTTACAGAAACAAATAAATCAAGGGTTTTAGATTATCTACAACCATACCTATCTTCTAAAAAAGAGTTTGAAATGCGTTTTGGTATTGTAATGCTTCTTGATTTTTATATAAAAGAAGATTACATTGACCAAGTATTGGTACTATTAAATGCAGCAAAGCATGAAGGCTATTATGTTAAAATGGCTGTTGCCTGGGCTATTTCTATTTGTTATATTAAATTCCCTGAAAAAACAATGGAATATCTAAAGAATAATACCTTAGATAATTTTACATATAACAAAGCTTTGCAAAAAATCACAGAATCCCTACGAGTAAATAATGAAACAAAAACTCTCATTAGAAGTATGAAGCGAAAATAGTAGTACAGACGCAGTATTGTATTTTATTTAACTACGCCGATAGATATATTCCCCCTATATTGTACAGTTAATTTAAAATTTGAACTACATAACAGCAATGTAAATTACTTGTCTACACTGCTGTTATGTTATTCTTCAAAATCTTTAATAATGTAAACCTTAGTTATTCAAAAAAATCCTTGTGTGAAACATTTATATTATTATTAGCACTTATTTTTAAGTTAAAATTACCGCTAGCATCTTTTCCAACAATTCTAATCAGATATTTTCCACTTTTAGGTGTAGTAAAATTCATATTTCCTTTATCTTCTGTTTCATTTTTTTTAGATATAATGTTATAGTCTGAATCTAAAACTACCACATAAAATTTACCTTTACTAATTTTTGTATTGTCATTTATAGTTATTTTATTACCTTTATCTGAGTTGAACTCCATTAAGGACCATTTACCTTTAAATCCACTAAATTCAAAACTCTCACCATCTTTAGTATTGTTTTGATTTTGGTGATTATAAAAACTTCTTTGTTCTTCATTTCTACTTGCTAAATAGCTATCTGAACTAATGTAAGAAGAACTATTTTTATACATCATTATTCCTATTCCTGACACTACTACTATACCTACTAGACAAAGAATGATTAGTTTATTTCTTTTTTTCATTTTATTAGTCTCCCATTTCTAAGTATTATTAAGTTATAGATAAATAATATACTTCCTGTAATGTAAAATCAAGTAATCTTATCTATTTGCTGTTTTTACCTCCACAATCACCCTGGCTCCACCTTTTTCGTTATTTTTCGCCTCAATACTTCCATTAAATTTATTTACTAAAATTTTAGCTATATAAAGTCCCAGACCAGAGTGTCCCTTTTCTTTTGATCTTGATTCATCACCTTGATAAAACTTTTTAAAAATACTCAGAGCATCCTTTTTTGAAAATCCGCAGCCTGTATCTGAAATAGAAAAAATCATTTTTTCTTCAGTTAAATCTAAATTAAAATCTATATTTCCTCCTTTTGGAGTGAATCTTATACTATTAGAAATTAAATTATCTAGTATTTGAGAAAGTGCATAACAATCCATATTTATTAGAGTATTGTTAATTCTTTCGTCCCTAATTATACACTGAAAATTTATTTTTTTATTTTCTGTGAGTATATTATAATCAAAAGTTTTATCATTTATAAATTCAATTATATTGCACTTTTTAAATTTAAGAGTAAAATCTGATTTTTCAATTTTAGTCAAGATATTCATTTTCTCTATTAGTTTAGTCATTCTATCTGCATTCTTATTAATTAAACCTAAATATCTGCAAACTTTATCTTCTTCTAATCTTTTACTATCTATAAGACCTTCAACATGGCCTTTTATTATAGTAATTGGTGTTTTTAAATCATGGGCAATAGCACCTATCATTTCTTTTCTTTCCTGCTCCATTTCCCACTGCTGCTTCAAAGATTTTTTAAGTTCCACTCTCATTTCTTCAAAGGACTTACATAACATTCCTAATTCATCTTTGCTGCTATAATCTATTTTAAATTCTAAATCCTTATTTTTTATTTTTTCTGCACCATCCATAAGTTGATTTAATGGTACTTTTAACCGTTTATTGAGTTTAGCTGCAAAAATAGCAGTAAAAATTATAATATATATAAATGGAGATAAAAGCATAATTGTTTCTGAATATTTAACTATCCAATTGAATTTAGGATTTTTGGCACTACTTCTTAAATAATACTTTAAAATAACCATTCCTTCAGTTTTATTATTATTTATAACAGGTATATATTTTATCATCTTTGGAGATCCACTTTTTTCAATTTCAGATTCTTTTTTTAATTTAACTGGAGTATTTACAATTTTTTCTTTGAAATAACCATATAATAATTCTCCTTTTGAATCTACCACTTCATATTCTATTCCCTGAAGGGGAATTCTACTTTCTAAATTCTTTTTAAAATCCTTATTTAAAACTTTTTCTTTATTCTCATTTATATATTTTTCAACCTCTGTAACAAGGGATTCATAATAATTTGATGGTAATATTATACCTTTTTCTATTAGTTTTATATCAGTATAAAATCCTGCCAAAGTAAATAATATGCTCAAAATTAATACTGATAATATAGAAATAATAAATTGTTTCTTAAAAGTAACATTTTTCATTTACATCCTGCTTTCGTACTTTATATATGTACAGGCTAATCAAATTCCTCCCTATCTTACTTAGACTGTAAAAAACTAATTTGGTTCAGAATTAGAGGTTTTATCTACATATATTAATCCATCATAACATTGATTCAAAATATCAGTTTCGTAACTTTTATCTTCTCCAGAGAAGACAGCACCAAAATTACGACAGCTTTCAGGCGTAGATATAAAGTCTTTAATGTATTTATTTTCCTCTGCTGTTTTAAAATCTATGAAAAATAAAGAATTAACTTTAGATAAAACATAAGGCACTGATCCTTCTTTTGCTGCAGGCAGTGTGCATTTCTTAGGAATCCTTGTTTCTTTCCCTTTATTTATACTTTTATCCACTGCTATAACAGTACCTTCACTAAATTGAAATCCAATAACATATAATTTGTCCTTATACATATCATATAGATTTGAACCCATTCTTTTTACATTATAATCAGGGTTGTCTCTATTTTCTACTTCCTTAGTGACATGTGTATTGTGTGCCCAAAGCATAATTTTTGCATTCTGCCCCTCAAAATCTAATATCCATTTAACATTTTCAGCCATATATTTATCTCTTTTAGTTTCCATTTGAAAGTTACTTTGCTTTCCATTAAGCATATCATAAGCTTGATATATAATATTTAAATTTTGTTTATACAGTTCATATTCTTCTTTAGAAGATTTAATTATATATTCATCTTTATTTTTTTCAAATGTAGTAATTATTTCTCTAATTTTGTCTCCTGGTAACTGTGCATTATTATCTTGAAACACGCTTGGGTCTCTAAACTTTGCAAGTACATTATCTATTTGACTCTCATAAGTTCCATCCACTTTTTTTAGATATTCTGTAACCTTTGATGCTGCTGTAACAGATGACTGCATATCAAAACCATAAAACTTAACTTTTTTAGTATGATTTTTATTATATTCTCTCATCCATTCTACCATATCAACTACTTCCTTTGTATCCCATGTCCAAAACCCCATTCCTTTAACAACTTGCTTTACATCCCCCTTTCCATATAAAACGTAGTCATTCACAGCCATACAATCACTCATACATGCTTCTATTCCAAAAACATTGTAGTCCATTTCTTCCACAAAGAATTCAAGCATTCTATGCTTCATTTGAAAAAATTCCTTTGTTCCATGAGTGGCTTCTCCCATTGCTACAATTTTTTTATCTTTTAATATATTTTTTAAAATCATCAAATCTTTAAAACCATTTCCTGCTTTTACTGTGTTTATATTTACTGCTTTATTTTTTAAAGCTTCCACAGCTTTATTCTTTTTATATTTTTCATGCTGATTATTTATTGTAAAAACTCCTAAAATCAAAATCAAAGCACAAACTAATATAGTTACTGTTTTCTTCATTTACACCACTCCTAACAGAGATAATCTTTTTTCATCCACAATCCCATGCCTATAAAAAGTCCTCCTATTATTCCTACTGCAATAATAAGGTGCATACTTACTGGTGCTGTGTGTACCAAAGTATAAAACCCATATTTAGTAGTTTGCCATAAGAACTCAAAGGTCTTTGTAAAAAGCCCTAAAGCTGCAGTTGACGCAATTACAACTAAAATTGAAATTATAGAGTTAGGTATTAGTATCGCAATAACAGCAGTTATGGAAAGAATAAATACTGCTATTAAAAACTGTATCATATAAAATTTCATGATGTATAATAAAGCTGCTACTGCATTAAAGCTGTACTGTATATTATAGAATTTAACAGTTAATACCTTAGACATAAACAAATATCCAAAAACAGTACTAATTATAAATACTATAAACATTAATATAAATGTTGTTAGAGCCAAAGCTATCCATTTTGATATTATAAATTCATATTTTTTATAGGGTCTTATCATGTACATTCTAAAAGCTCCTACAGTTTGTTCATAGTTCATTGAATCAATAAATATAATAGGTAAAGCTATATATAGTAAAACTAACCTTGCTTCATAAAATACAAAAGGTGAAAAATTTAATGAGTTTAACACTACATTATAATCTACTCCATTATAAGATCCACTTGGGCACATTAATCTAAATACACAATTTATTATTGTATCTATTACAATTAGCATTAATAATATTTTTGTTTTTTTATTAAGCCATATTCTTTGAAATTCTGATGCTATTAGTTTTTTCATGCTTCTTCCTCCTCTTAAATATAACAGTCTTGATCATTAAATAAATTAAATGCAATTAAAGAAAACACTACAATATATAAAGCAATTACAAATATTATTAATCCCACATATTCTGGTTTTTGTTCAAGTATACTGAGTATGCCATGATCCTGAATTGATATGAGAGATGAAAAATCTATTGTTTCATTGATTTTATTTAAAAATAAATAACACATAGTTGGATAAGTTGCTGATGCTAGGATAAAAGTTAAACTTCCTCCCACCGCTCCTGTAGTGGTTTTACAGTTTATACATATAACCATAATAACTGCTACCACAGCAACTAAAGTTATAAATGCAATAATATAATACTTAAGGTTATACAAAATTCCTTCACTTACTGTAAAAGGATAGTTATAAGTTCTAAATTTAACTTTTTCATGTGGAAAAAATAAATATCCTAAAACAGAACTTATAACCAAATGACTAGTTAATAATAAAAATATTACACTTACAATTACTAAAAATTTTGCTTTTATTATATCCCCAAAGGATACAGCTCTTATCATAACCATTCTTAATTGCCCACTTCTGTATTCACTAGTTACTGACATAATTATAAGTAAAATAACTATAATATTAAAAAACATAATAAGATGTGTCCTAAGTACTGTACTTGGAAAGTTTAAAAAAGCAACATATTTAGCATCAAAAGAAGTAAGTTTAAGATTCGCTTTAAGATACTGCTTAACAAACATAACCAACATTATAGGTACTGCTCCAAAACAAAGCCAAGTAGATTTTCTATTCCACATTCTCTGCCATTCACTTAAAAATAACTGTTTCATTTTTTATTCCTCCCTTTAATAGCCACTTACTAACTTAATAAATGCATCCTCTAATCTACCGCTTTCTCCTGTGTTCTTTAGCAAGTCTTCCTTGCTTCCCTGCCACATAATCTTTCCCTTATTTATAGCAATAAATCTATTACATATTTGCTGAAGTTCGTCCAAAAGATGGCTTGATATAAAGAAAGTTATATTTTGCTCTTTTCTAAGTTTTAAAATTAGTTCTCTTAAGTCCCTCATTCCTATAGGGTCAAGTCCATTTGCAGGCTCATCTAAAATAACTATTTCAGGATTATTTAAAAGTGCTTGGGCAATGCCTAGTCTCTGTTTCATTCCCAAAGAATAGGTTTTAACTTTGTCATCTCCTCTATCTTCAAGATCAACTATTTTTAGTACCTCTTCAACCTTTTCTCTTTGTTCCTTCTTTACCATGTTAGGATTTAACATTGCTAAGTTTCTTAAATTTTGCCTACCTGTCATATATGAGAAAAATATTGGTTCTTCAACAATTGCTCCAAGCTTAATAAGTGCATCCTTTCTATATTTATTGACATTTAATCCTGTTATATTTACTTCACCAGTTGTAGATGAAATTAAATTTGTTATTACCCTTATTAATGTAGTCTTTCCTGCACCATTAGGCCCTATAAAGCCACATATATCACCTTCATAAACATCAAAAGAAATATCTTCTAATACAGTTCTCTTTCCTATTTTTTTAGTAACATTTTTAACTTCAATTTTTTTATTTAACATTTTAAATACCCCCTAATTTTTGGTTTATTATTAAATTTCACATTTTCCATACTAATCAATCTTTATTTATCCTTTCTGTTCTTTAATTTTAAGAGGTAATTTTAAAGATTTCATAAAGTTTTTCCAAAAAATAAAAAGTTTGTATTTTCTAATTTAAAAATACAAACTTTTTTACTAGCCTTCCCATTTATATCCTACACCCCATACAGTAGAAACATATTCTCTATCTTTATGACATTTTTTCAGTTTATGTCGTATTTTCTTTACATGTTCTGCTACTGTTGCTGAATCTCCTTCTGCATCATAACCCCATATTTTTTCATATATTTGTTCCTTTGAAAATACTTGTCCACAATTTACTGATAAAAGCTCTATTATATCAAATTCTTTTTTAGTCAAAGGCACAGCTTCTCCTCTGCAACAAACTATTCTTCCCTTTAAATCTATATTTAAATTTCCAAAATATAAATTAACTTTGTTTTCATTATTAAAACTTCTTTGATCTCTTCTTAAATGTGCACTTATCCTTGATTTTAATTGCCTTAAGCTAAAAGGCTTAGAAATATAATCATCCCCACCTACTCCGAGTCCACTAATTATATCTTCTTCTTCTCCTTTTGCAGTTAAAAAAATAATAGGACAATCTACTCTATCTCTTATTTCTCTACATACTTCATATCCATTTTTATCTGGCATCATAACATCTAGCAATATTAAATCAGGACGTATCTTTATTTTCTCAACAGCTTCTTCACCGTTATAAGCAGTAAAAACTTCATAATCCTCATCCTCTAAAGAATCCTTTAAAAATGAAATTATATCCTCTTCATCATCTACAATTAATATCTTTTCATTCAATATTTATCATCTCCAACCTTATATAAAATAACCAATTTATATTATAGTTTACATGAGAAAATAAAGTATTTTTAGGCAGCTATTATTTTGAAAGTACTATTAACATTGTCAAAACCATACATTAAAATTCTCAGCTTAAATATAAGCTGCCAAAATAACTTAATATTATATCTTATTTAGTATATATATTTTTTTGTGGTAGTAAATTTATAAAATTACTTTTAGTTGTTCTTCTATTATAGCCTCCATTTGTATTACAAGTTATATATAACCTCTTCTTGGCTCTCGTAATAGCTACATAGAACGTTCTTTTTTCTTCATCTAAATTGTTTGTTTTTATTGACATATATGAAGGGAATGTGTTCTGCTGCGCACCTGAAATAAATACAGTTTCAAATTCTAAGCCTTTTGCTTGATGCACTGTTATTATAGGTATTCTAGGCTTCTTAGTTCTGTTAATAATAAGAGTCTCTAATTCACCATTAGAGAGAGATGTAATCTTAATAACATCCAGCAGGGAATCTCTGTCACTCTTGCTCTTATCATCTAACTCCTTTAAAAGCACATAAAAATCCTTCATTCTTTCAATTTTCATCTTACCATCTTCACCAGTATATAAAGTCTTCAAACTAAAATCATTTACTATTTTACCTACAATATCACAGGGTCTAATTTTATCTGCTCCCTTAAATAGAGTATTTAGTTTTTCACTTATATAAGTAAACGACTTTAAATACTTGGACATGCAAGCTATTCTTTCAAGAGAAGTAGGTATTATATCCTTCTTAAGAGCTCTCACCAAAAGATCATTGGTTGCCAGGATATCATCCATTGCATCATGGCTTGACTTATTATTAGTTTTAAACTCCCTGCAGAGAGTTTCAAGTTTATGATTAGTTAAATTAGGATAAAACCTTCTATAGATATCTAATGTATCATAGAAAGCTTTAATATTATACTTTTCTAGCCCTTCTCTCTCTAGCTCACTGGTAAGTATATTTATGTCATATTGAACATTATGCCCTACAATAACTGAACTTTGTAAGAATCTAACAAATTCCTTTAAAACAACTTTTTTGTCTTCTCCATTTTTTCTTAAGAATTCATCACTAAATCCATGCACATACTGTGAATTTTTCACTGATTTATTATTTCTAATAAATCTTTCAAAACGCTCTATTACCTGTCCATTACTGTTAATCTTAATAGCTGCAATTTGAATTATTTCATCTTCTGTAACATCAACACCTGTACTTTCCACATCAAATACAATAATATTATCTCTCTGAAATTCATTTATAAGAAGTGAAAATTTTTCTCCATAAGCAGCCACTTTATTATCAATAAAATCTGCCAGTACTATGCCTATCTTTTTATATTTTTCTGACTCGATAGCTTCAAAAGCTTTATCTCCTACCCCTGTAGGTAATCGCTTACTGATTCTCTTTAAACTTATAGAATCATATCTATTAGCTACAAGTTTTAAAAATGCTATTATATCTTTTATTTCCTGTCTTCTAAAAAATTTAAACTGATCTACCAGTATAAAGTCAAAGTTCACTGCCTCATATTTAGTTATACGTTTAAATTCTTCACTTAAGCTCACATTATAACGATTATCCCTTGTCAATATACACATTTTAGATATGTCTATGTTTTTTTCTGATAAGGCTTTTATTTCACTAAATATAAAGAAAGCTTCTTCTCTCAAATCCTCAGCTACCTTTAATACAATCTTATCTCCTGCTTCCTTTGACTTAGCTGCAATACCTTCTTTATACAAGTTTTTACTCTCTATTGGAAATGCATTTTCAAGGAATTTTAAAGAAGCCTCTGTCAAATTACTTGTTGCTCTATAATTAACAGAAAATACTATTTCTTTTGGATTATAGCTAGTTGTAAAGCTCTCAAATATCTTTAGTGGCTCAGAACCTCTCCATTGATATATAGTCTGAAATACATCTCCACATAATAGAACATTATTCCCCTTAAACAATCTTTCCATTATTGAATATTCTAATGTGCTAGTATCCTGTACTTCATCAATGTTTATATATTTATATTTGTTTCTAATAGCTTCAACTACTTGTGAACTATTAAATAATTCTTTAGTCTTTACTATTAAATCTGCAAAATCAAGACCATGGTTACTATGAAGTGTAGAATTATATGTATTAACTAAAATATCACCCTTTTGCTGCAAAAATTCCTTCAACCTATAATTTACCGTGCCTTTTTCACTGCATATCTGATTTATTTTATTCTCATTACTTTCAAATATATGAACTATAAGTTTTTTATAATCCTCTGATATCTCATTATCATATAAATTATTTTCAACTCTCATCAGCTTCACATAATCTATAAACTTCTGCAATGCACCTAATGGGAAATCATAATAATTGCAGTACTTTATTAATTCCTTACAATCGTCTTCATCAAAAATTGTAAAATCCGTAAAAATATCTGTCCTTTTTTTAGCCTCCTGTTTTATTATGTCAAAGCAAAAGCTGTGAAATGTTTTTATTGTAATTTCTTTTGCTTCAGCACCTACTATTTTTTCAATTCTCTCCTTCATCTCTTTACAAGCTTTGTTTGTAAAAGTAATACATAATATTTCAGAAGGATTAGCCTTACCATTACAGATTATATTTCCAATCCTTTTAGACAACATATCGGTTTTTCCAGTACCTGCTGACGCAAGTAACATAATATTTCTTTCCAGTTCATTTACTAATAATTTTTGATCATCATTTAACTCCATAACTACTCCTCAACGATAATGTTTTATACATCTTATTATAATTATAACCCTTATTCTTTTCAATGTTTTCTCTCCCCTGTGTTCTCTAAATACTCCCCTAAAGTTTTAATTAATTATCTTTAAATTACCATATCACTATATAAAGTGGAATCAGCTATATATAACTACCATAATCAGAATAATATTTACATGTGTGTGGAAAAATAACAATATAAAATAACCAATTTATGTTATAATTTACACGAAAGAATAAAGTGTTTTTACGCAGTTACTATTTTGAAAGGATGTCTTAAGATGAACAAAGATTATTTAGAAAAATACTCAAGAATTATTGTGAAAACAGGTCTTAATATACAGGAAAATCAAATACTAGTTATAAACTCACCTATAGAATGTGCTAATTTTACTAGAATGGTTTCTGAAATTGCATACAAGGAAGGTGCAAGAGAAGTAATAATAAACTGGAGGGATGAGCTTTCAACAAAAATCAAATATTTGCATGGTAAAGATGAAATATTTGATGAATTTCCCCAGTGGCAAAAGGAATTATATGTATCCTATGCTAAAAAAGGAGCTGCATTTTTAAGCATTTCTGCGTCTGACCCAGAGCTTATGAAGGATGTAAATCCTAAAAGAATGATGAGGGCAAGCAAATCTCAAAGCACTGCACTTTCTGAATATAGAGAAAGACTTATGTCAGATAAAAATGTATGGTGTGTTGCATCAATTCCAACTAAAGCTTGGGCAAAAAAAGTGTTTAAAGA
>CAZKOJ010000085.1:0-18497 GCA_964554365.1 uncultured Clostridium sp.
ATTAAGTTAATTAAATGATTAGCATTGCATCTCCAAAACTAAAAAATCTATATTTTTCCTTTACAGCTATATCATATGCATTTATAGTATTTTCTCTTCCAACTAATGCACTAACAAGCATTATTAATGTAGATTGTGGAAGATGGAAATTAGTTATAAGATTATCTACTACTTTATATTTGTACCCTGGATATATAAATATATCTGTCCATCCTGACTGCTCTCTCACTTCCCCTTTTTCATTTCCTATAGTTTCTAAGGTTCTACAAGATGTGGTTCCAACAGCAATTATGTTTTTTCCATTTGCTTTTGTTTTATTTATTATATCAGCATTTTCCTTAGACATACAGTAGTACTCTGAGTGCATATTATGTTCTTTTATATTTTCAACTTTCACGGGTCTAAAAGTTCCAAGTCCTACATGTAAAGTTAAGAATGCTATATTAATGCCTTTTGCTTTTATTTTTTCCAAAAGTTCTTCTGTAAAATGTAATCCTGCAGTAGGTGCAGCAGCAGATCCTTGCTCTTTTGAATAAACGGTTTGGTACATCTCTTTATCTTCAAGTTTTTGTTTTATATAAGGTGGAAGTGGCATCTGACCTAATCTATCTAGAACTTGTTCAAATATACCATCATAATCAAATCTAACTATTCTACTTCCTTCTTCTCCAATTCCCATTACTTCAGCTTTAAGCTCCCCATTACCAAATTCAAATTTTGTACCTATTTGAGCTCTTTTCCCTGGTTTCACAAGGGTTTCCCATGTATCTTTCTCCATTCTTTTAAGTAACAAAAATTCTATTTTTCCACCAGTGCCTTCTTTTGCTCCAATAAGTCTTGCTGGAAGTACTCTTGTATCATTTAGTACAATACAATCTCCTGGCTTTATATAATCAACTACACTTTTAAATATTTTATGTTCTATTTCACCAGTTTCCTTATTTAAAACCATTAATCTTGCCTCATCCCTTTTTTCTAATGGATATTGGGCAATTAATTCTTCTGGCAAATAAAAATCAAAATCTGTAACGTTCAAAATTATCTACTCTCCATTTCTTATGTTATAAATCATTAAATATTGACGCTTGTTCAGTGGTTTGTCTATCTATTCTACCGCATTTTTTACTTCTGTTCAAATGTTTATATGCACTATCTGAAGCAACTCTTCCTCTAGGTGTTCTTATTATAAATCCTTTTTGAAGTAGATATGGTTCATATACATCTTCAATAGTATCTAGTTCCTCGCCTATAAAATAGGAAAGAGTTTCTATACCTACTGGTCCTCCATTAAAATTATCTATTATTGCTGTTAATATTTTATTGTCTATACTATCAAATCCTTCGTTATCTACATCCAAAAGCCTTAGTGCCGCTCCTACTGTTTCTATATCTATTATGCCATTTCCCTTAACTTCTGAATAATCCCTAACTCTCTTCAAAAGTCTATTAGCTATTCTTGGAGTCCCTCTAGATCTTTTACCTACTTCAAAAGCAGCCGTTTCTTTTATATCTACTCCAAGTATTTTGCCTGATCTTACTATAATCTCTTTTAATTCATAGTCTTCATAAAATTCCATTGGACACATTATCCCAAATCTATCTCTTAAAGGAGATGTTAAAAGACCCACTCTAGTGGTAGCACCTATAAGCGTAAACTTTGGTAAATCCAATCTTATTGACTTAGCTGAAGCACCTTTACCTATAACTATATCTAAAGCATAATCTTCCATAGCCGGGTAAAGTATTTCTTCTACATTTCTATTAAGTCTATGAATTTCATCAATAAATAAAACATCATAATCATTAAGACTAGTAAGTATTGCGGCTAAATCACCGGCCCTTTCAATGGCAGGACCTGATGTAATTTTCAAAGTTCCACCCATTTCCATAGCTATTATATTAGCCAATGTAGTTTTACCTAGGCCTGGCGGGCCATATAATAAAACATGGTCTAACGCTTCTTTTCTTCTTTTTGCTGCCTCTATAAAAATTTCAAGTTTTTCTTTAACCTTTTTTTGTCCAATATACTCACTAAGTTTCTTAGGCCTTAAACTATACTCATTATCCTTATCTTCCTGAGTATTTAAAGGTGTAACTATTCTATCTTCCATGAAATTACCCCCTACCTTAACCCATTAAAAACTTTAAAGCATTTCTTATTATATTTTCTATAGAATCTTTTTTATCTATAGAATCAAGTGCTTTTTCAGCTTCTTTTTCAGAATATCCTAGTGCTACAAGAGCTTCTAGAGCTTCTGAAGCATTTTGTGTATTTCCATCTATTCGAGCATCACCAAATTCAGTTAAATGAAGTTCCTCTGGCTTTATCTTATCTTTAAGTTCAAGTATAATTCTTTGAGACATTTTTTTACCAATGCCTGGCGCCCTAGTAATAGTTTTTTCGTCACCAGATAAAATGGCATACTTTAAGTTATTTACATTACTTATAGATAAAAGAGACAATGTAGCTTTTGCTCCAACTCCATTTATAGTCAAAAGCAAATTAAACATATTTAATTCCTCTTTAGTTAAAAAGCCGTAAACACCTATAAAGTCTTCTCTTACAATTTGCTGAAGGTAAAGCATTATTTCTTCATTCATTTTAGGAATTTTAGCTAGAGTACTTCCTGAAGTATATATTTTATATCCAATGCCATTATTTTCAACTATTATATAATCCCTACTCATTCCTACATAGGTTCCTTTTATATATTCATACATACAAAGTTTTCCTCCAAATTTATTGTTTTATAATATATATTACTTTACCATTATACTTAATTTAATTCAAGAAACAAAGCATAAAGTAAGAATATAAAAACACCTCAAAGACTATTATTCATAGTCTTCAAGGCGTGCTTCTGCATCTTCTCTTGTATTGCATTGAAAATATTTATCACCTTTTGTTAAAAGTTGTATATCCGCTTGCTTTAGCCTATTGGTTTTTATATCAGTTATATCTCTTTTTTCATTTTCTATAAACATATTTCCTTCTTTATCAGTTTTATAAATGGCAATACACCCATTTTTTATACCAAGTACATATTTATTTGGAGCGTATTTATCCAATTCTTTTATAAGAATAATTTGAGATGAAGTAATGCTTTGTACACTGTACCCTTTACTTTTGTATATCTCTTCTACTTCCTTCTTTTTCTTTCCTATGAGATCCCCAGCGGCTTCTTCTTTTTCAGTTGTAATTTCACCACTTTTAGTATATTTTATTTTAAATACTATATTGGAATTTGGTGAAACAACAGTATTTATATTAGAGTGTACAGTCATTGAATCATCTAATTGTCCATTATTATTCTTTACTTCATATTTGTCATCCTTTATGTTTGTACTCTTTAATTTATTTATACATACATAATAACTTAAACTAAAAATTGCAATAGTTAAAATAACTAATAAAACGGTTTTTATTTTATTTCTATTTCTATTAATATAATCCATAATATCCCTCCTTACAAATATTATGGACATATATTATTGATATTATTCATTAAACCCGCATACTATAAATGTTTTCCAGACATATTCTTAAATCAAAAACACCTTCTTATTTGGCCATATACCAATATAAAAAGGTGTTTTATTCCTGTGATATTAATTTAATACCAAAAATCTTAAAATATACCTTAACACAAATAAAAACAGATGTGCTTATCATGGTTTTTAGCTTTCCACAAGCCTTACAATTCTTTATTCTTCAAATCCTTCTGGGAACTCAGCATTGTGGTAGACGTCTTGAACATCCTCGTCATCTTCTAAAGCATCAATCATTTTTTGGAATTTAACTGATGTTTCTTCATCAATTGATATATATGTATCAGGAATCATTTTAACTTCGGCTTCTAAGAAATGTAGTCCTTTAGCTTCTAGTGCCTCTCTTACTACTCCAAAATCTTCTGTTGTAGTTGTTACTACAAATACTTCTTCTTCTGCAGCAAAATCTTCTGCTCCAGCATCAAGAGCCATCATCATAACTTCATCTTCATCCATACTATCTGTTTTTTCTATAACAATTTGACCTTTACTTTGGAACATAAAAGAAACACATCCTGTTGATCCCATATTTCCGCCATTTTTAGTGAAACCATGCCTTACGTTTCCTGCTGTTCTATTTTTGTTATCGGTTAAGGCATTTACTATAACAGCAGTTCCTGCTGGTCCATATCCTTCATAAACTACTTCTTCATAGTTCACTCCATCCATTTCTCCAGCACCTTTTTTTATTGCTCTTGTTATTGTATCCATAGGCATATTTGCAGCTTTAGCTTTTGCTACCACATCTCTTAATTTGCTATTGATATCAAGATTTGATCCTCCATTTTTAGATGCAATAGCAATTTCCTTACCTAATTTAGTAAAAATTTTACCTCTTTTTGCATCAATTTTACCTTTTTTAGCCTGTATATTATGCCATTTTGAATGTCCTGACATATTCATTTCCCCCTAACTCATAGTTATATATTACTAAAAATTATTTACTAAAAATCATATATAAATAATAGATGTTACTTATTACAACAAAACACCTAAAACATTATATCATACAAAAGATTACAAATACAAATTATGCAAATTGCTTCATAGCCTTTTAAATGTAGAATTTAATTATTTTCCTAAAGAAAGATTAAAAACTACATTAATTATTAATAACACTAACATCCTATAAATAATCTATTTTCCAACTTGAAGTAATAATCTTCATCTCCTGTTATAACTTCACACTTACCATTAGTAGTTTCTACTATGATTTTTTCCACTTCCTTTAATTCACAAACAGGACAATACATTAAAATTTTAACTTTATCCGTATAGTCTATATTTTCCATATGCCAAAAATTTTGTTCAAACAAATATTGAAGTTTTCCAAGCATGTCATATTCTATGAGTATTTCTAATACAGCAGCTTTAACCTTTTCAACTATTCCTCCTTCACTTACCGCCATGGCTGCAGCCTTTGAGTAAGCTCTTACAAGACCACCTTTTCCTAAAAGTATTCCCCCAAAATATCTGGTAACTACTATAACTACATCGGTTATTTCATTTTTCTTTATAACATCTAAAACTGGTATCCCACCAGTGCCTTGTGGCTCTCCGTCATCACTATATCTTTGTATCCCCATATTTTGGCCAATAACATATCCATATACATTGTGTCTAGCTTCTTTTTGTTCTGATCTTATCTTATTTATAAATTTTTTTGCTTCATCTTCTTCATATACTCTTTTTATATGTCCTATAAAAACCGATTTTTTCTCCTCAAATTCAGTACTTATTTCATCTTTTATGGTAAAATACCCCAAGCAAATCACTCCTTAGTTCTCAATTCTTCATCTTCTATTACCTTCAAATATTCTTCTGATACTCTTTTTATATAATCTTTTTCTGTATTTTTATAAATGTTTTCCACTTTATTTTGTGCATTTTTACTTTTAATTTTTATTAATGATTTTATAGCATACATAATTACCTGGGGGTTGTTATCACCAAGTGCTCTTATAAGTATATTTTCTGAAGATTTATCTCCTATTTTCCCTATAGCAGAAATGGCCATACGTCTAACATTAACATGATTATGTACAGATGCCTTTGCTAAAATATCTAAGGATACTTTGTCCTTAAGTTCTCCTATAATCCAAACAGCATTTTCTTTATCTTTAGTCTTCATATCCACATAGTTCTCTCTTATATAGCATATAAGCTTACTATTGTTTTCCTCACTTAAACCTTTGAGAGCATCTATTTTGTCTAGTTTACCAGACTGTGATATAGTTTGAAATAACTCTTTTTCATTGTTGCTTTTAGCTACTATTCCATATTTAATTTTACCATCCAATATATGTTTTTGAATAGTTTCTTTATTTAAATTCCTTAACCTACATAAGCATTCTATTGACTTTCCTTCCAAAAATAAAAAATAAGTTATATCTTGTTCTGTATACAAATTAATTTTATTCCAATCTATATTAAGCATACCATTTTTTATCATAATAACCACCCCACAGTATTAATCTAATAATTTACTTATTATATTTATACCTTTTTTCATTGTTTCTTCATCTGTTTGTGAAAAACCAATTCTAAAATACTTTTTTCCTTCTAAAGGGTTTTTATAAAATAAGGTTCCAGGTGTAATTAATACTTTTTTATCTTTGGCTTTCCTAAATATTTCAATTGAGTCTATATTAATATCATCTTTTATTTTTAAGTAAAAGCTCAGTCCCCCTCCAGGGCTTATAAACTCAACCTTATCTTTCAAATAAAATTTTATGTAATTTTCCATTAATAAATATCTATTCTTGTATATAACATTTAGATTATTCATATAATCTCTCCACAATCCCTTGTTTATATATAAATCTAAAGCTCTTTGCATAAGACTTGATGTAGCTATATCTGTGTTCATCTTTGAATTTTGAATATTTTCCTTAAATTTTTCAGGTGGTATTAAGTACCCTATTCTTATACCTGGTAAGAATATTTTTGAAAAACTTTTTATATATATTACTCTGTCATTTTTATCTAAACTTTTAAAGCTTTTGTATTCTATACTTCCATCATAAATTAGCTCTGATAAATAATCATCTTCTATAATATAAAAATCATAAATTTCAGCTAAATTTAGGATTTGTTGCTTTTTTCTTGTATTATAGCTCATACCTGTAGGATTTTGGAAATAACTCATAGTATAAAAACATTTAATATTATTCTTTTTAAGAATTTTTTCAAATTTTTCTATATCTATGCCTCCATTTTCCATAGGTACTTCATAGATATCAGTTCTTCTCCATTTGAAAACAGATAATGCCCCACTATAAGTAGGTTTTTCAACTATAATACTATCATTAGTATTTATAAGTGCTTTTGATACTATATCTATTCCCTGTTGTGCTCCCGACACTATAAGTATATCATCACTTTTAATTTCCTTATTCCAGAAAACCTCACTTATACTTTCCCTTAGCCCTTCATACCCTAATGCTTCTTGATATATAAGTGCTTCTGCTCCATCTCTATCTAAAACCTCATTTAAAACATCTTTAAATGATTGCACAGGAAAAAAATTATTACATGGAGTTTCCCCTGTAAAATCTATATATTCTCTTAACTTTTTTCCCGATATCTTTTTCAAGACTTCGGAGTATTCCTTCTTGAAATTTTTAGTTATATCCTTCTTTTTTGCATAGGTACCACTGCCCATTTTCTGCCGCGCATACCCCTCACTTTGCAGCTTTTTATATGCAGTTACTATAGTTACATTATTTACTTTTAAAAATTGTGACAAAGCTCTTATTGAAGGTAGCTTTTCACCATCATCAATTTTATTTGTATCGATTAGTTTCTTTATATGTTTCGTAATAACTATATACTTAGGAGTTTCCTCTTCCAAACTTATAAAATATTTATCCATAATGGCACTTCCTTGTATAATTTAGGCATCTGAAAGGAAATAGCAAGTCAAAGATATAACGGATATTTCACATCAGACAAGAAGACAGGTTCCACTGATAGTTGTTCTGTCAACGTAGTATGATGTGAAATAAACTAGCATACTTACCAGTTAGTTCTTTGAAGATGCCTTTTATGATAAATTAAATTCTCTTCTCTATAATTAAAAATAAACGAACTTAAATTTTACTGAATTTAAATTTAAGTTCGCTTAAATATATTGCTAAAATCTTATATAAAGTATACATTCTCCTTAAATAAAACTTTACCTTCCTCATTTTTATAATCTCTTGCTTCTCTCTTTATTAAGTTTTTATTCCAAAGTTTATTTAGTATTTCTTCGATATTTATATCACAATTACAAAATAACTTATCTTTTTTTATATCTTCTGAACTTAAAAAACAATCTTTTTCTCTCATATAGTTCAACAAAACATTGCTTAAATTTCTTATTGATTGGTCTATATTTTTTTGTAGATAATTTAAAATATTATTTATAGATTCCTCAACACTAGTTTTATTGAAAAACAGATCATCTACACATTTTTTAAATTCATCATTTAAATTCATTGCCATAGTCATTGCATCTTTACTTATCATGTATCCAGAAAAATTAACATAAAGTCTTGCATATTCTTCTGCACATCTTACTGCAGCTGTGTAAGCTGTGTGCATACTGTCATTATATAAGTATTTTTTGCATACGCCTAAATCTTTCAATAATTTTCCAAGATAAACCATGTTCCATCTTTCTCTATCCAAATCTGGATAGTATCTTCCATTATCATATCTAGCTGTTATTTCCATATCCTTTGAAAACACAAGTTTAGAAGATGAAAGTATTCTATGAATAAATCCACCTCTTAAATCCTTTTCATGTAATTGTAAAAACTTATTTTTACTCATTAACTTGATGTGTACTGGTATATTTTTTTCTTCCGTATAAATATTCTCTATATCTGAATTCTTTTTATCCAGTATAACACAAATATCTATATCAGATTCATCCCATAAATCACCAGTAACCATACTTCCAAAAACCATAACTGCAAGTACAGATTCACTTGATTTAAGTTGTTCCATTGCACTATTAAAAGCTTTTTGATATTGCAATATAGTCCTTTCCATTTATTAGAAGCCCCCCTTTAATTAATAAGAATAAAAAAAATATTTAATTTTTTTCATTATATACTATATTTTAATATAATTACAATAGCAAAATTGCACAGGTGAATGATTTCTTTCACTATTTAATGCTCAATCTTCCAAATTTTAATTCTTTTCACACTATTACATCTTTTACATTTAAATAAATGTATACAATAGTTTTTCGAGTCATTTATTTCTTGTTGACAAGCGTAAGAATCTGCATAATCCTGTACTCTTCCAATATCACTCATTATATCTTTGCACTTTTCACATAACAAATTTACATTATCTAATCCATTGCATAGTGGGCAAATTTTATCCAATAACACTCATCTTCCTTTACTATAGTTTTAATTTTTGCATATCTCTTAATATTATACATATTTTCCCCTAATTAACTTTTATTATTACTGTAATAATTCAGCCAAAAAATTAAAAGATATAAAGTAACTATCACCTTATATCTTTTAAAAATCTTCATATTAATTTGTTTTTTCAAACTCACTTTTACCAACTGAGCAAAGAGGACAAACCCAACTATCAGGAACTTGTTCAAAAGGCGTTCCAGGGTTAACTCCATTATCAGGGTCTCCTTCTGCTGGATCATAAACATATCCACAAACTGAGCAAACGTATTTATCCATGATTAAGTACCTCCTAAATTTTATATTTATTATATAATTATTATAATATAATAAAGAAAACAAGTCAATATTTTTTACTATATAATATTTATTATTATTTATTTTTTTACTTGTTTCTAAAAAAATTTCAATTTTTTGTTTTAAAATTTTAAGAACCTCTTCAGAAACATCATTAATATTATATACTAAATTTATTGCATCTTTTATTTTAGAATTTCTACTAGAACTTATATTTGATAAATTCTGGGCTGAAAAAGAAAAACTGTACGACGATGAACCTAAATTTTGGAGAAGAAGCACTAACGAGCAACTTTCATTTCATAATATACCTTTTCTTCTGGACTTAATTGCAACTTAGCTAATTCTTCTTTTAGTACATTTATGTTTTTCATAGTGTTAACTACATTATTCAAATCTATATTTTCAGCTGTATTGCTATTTAAGCTATTTAAGCTATTACTATATTTTTGTATGATTTTATATATATCTTCTATATTTTTATTATGTTATTCTTGATCAATAGTAGGTTCTTCTTCAATATTTTTTTTTGTTGTTGGAATTTGTCTTCTTTGAATTTTTGTCTTCCATTTTATTACTCCAATAAAATCTTAATCACACATATATATTTTAAATTTAAATGATATATTTTTTACACTTATTATATACTTCATCATCTACTAGTGAACAAATTTTAGTTCCATTTTCTTCATATTCTTCTTTTTCAACTTTTGAATTTCTGTGAATAAATGCTACTACCCCTTGTTCCGTATAAGGCACGATAAATTCTACTTTTTTTAATGTATAAGGTAAAATCTTAATTATTTCTTCCAATAATAAATCTAAGTTTAATTGATGTTTAGCAGAAATACATACGTTTTTTGTTTTATTGTACTTTTCAATAATATTTTTTACGTTTTCTTCTGAAGCTTTATCTACTTTATTTAAAACTAGCATAATAGGTTTCTCATCTACCCCTAATTGCATTAAAACGTTATCAACTGCTTCTATTTGTTCTTTCACATTTTCTGAAGATATATCTACTACATGTAAAAGCAAATCAGAATATATTACCTCTTCTAGCGTAGATTTAAAGGCTTCAACTAAGTCGTGAGGCAGTTTTCTAATAAACCCTACTGTATCTGTTATAGTAATTATTCTGCTATCTGGAAGTTCTATAGCCCTTGTAGTTATATCTAAAGTCGCAAAAAGCATATCAGCTTCAAAAACTTTTTCTTTACGAGTCCCTTCTTTAGGCATTGCAATTTCACATAATCTATTTCTTAAGGTTGATTTTCCTGCATTAGTATATCCAACTAAAGAAACCTTAGGTATGTCATTTCTTCTTTCTCTTTGTGTTTCTCTAACTTGCTTTATTTTTTTTAATTCTTTTATTAAATCATATATTTTTTCTCTTATATGCCTCTTATCTGTTTCAAGTTTTTTCTCTCCCGGACCTCTTGTTCCTATTCCACCACCAGTTCTAGAAAGTACTGTTCCAAGTCCTGATAATCTAGGTAATCTATATTTTAATTGTGCAAGTTCTACTTGAATCTTTGACTCTCTACTTCTAGCTCTTGTGGCAAAAATATCTAATATCAAAGTAGTTCTGTCTATAACTTTTGCCCCTATGTTTTCTTCTAAATTTCTTACCTGTGAAGCTGAAAGTTCATCATCAAAAATAATAACATTGGCACCACAAGACTGCCTTAATAAGGCAATCTCTTCAACTTTTCCTTTACCTACATAAAATGTACTATCTGCTGTAGACCTTTTTTGAAGTACTTTATATACTACTTTTACATTACATGCTTTAGCAAGTTCTTTAAGTTCTTCTAAGCTTTCTTCACTTTCCACTCCTACTAATATAGCTCTTTCACTATCATCATTAACAAAATCTCTATTTTTCATTAAATCTTCTATATATTTTATTTTATCTAATATGTTATATTGTATTCCATCATCAATACTAATACACTTTGTAGATTCAGCTATAAGTACATCACTTTCTATGCCGCAAAATCCTAAAGTCATATCTGTATATCCATTATCATCAACACCAACTGCAGCCATACAATCTAGTTTTAATTTTATAAGTGCAGACATATCTACTGCGGAAAGCCTTGAATTCCCATTAGGATGTGTATGTATTATCCTAATTGCAGATAGCTTCTTTTGTTTTATATCAATTTCTGGAATTTCTACAGTAGTACTATCTCCTACAGCTACACTTACTATAGTTCCTTTTCTATTTATAGCAATGCTAACTTCCCTATTAAGGTAAGTTGTAGCCTGGCATATTAACTCTATTAGTTCTTGAGTACAAATACTATCCTTAGGCATTTTCATATCATATGCCTTTTCAAGTTTTTCTAGAATAGAATTTTTCACTCCTTCTACATTACCATATATCATTTTTATCACTCCATAATTATATTATTACTTTAAATTATAAACTTATGCTAAATGTATGTACTATTTCTCTTGAATAAAAGCGTCTACTTGACAACTTTCATATAATTTTATACTATAAAGTCAATGTTGTAAATATATATATGCTGGAGGATTATAATGGAAGACAAAACAAGAAATATATTAATCAGTAAAGAGCAAATAGCTGAAAGAATAAATGAATTAGGTAAAGATATAGCTAATAATTATGAAGGAAAAAATCTCTATGTTCTATCACTTTTAAGAGGAAGTTTTATTTTTGCTGCAGACTTAGTTAGAGAAATAGATATTACTGCAAAAATAGGGTTTATGACAACTTCAAGCTATGGCCATTCTGAAATTTCAACTGGTTGTGTGAAAATTATTAATGACATACCAGATGATATTAATGGATATGATGTTCTTATTGTAGATGATATAATTGATACAGGGATAACAATGGATTTTGTAATTGGTCACGTTAAAGCATTAGGCGCTGCTAGTGTTAAATGTTGCGTACTTTTAGATAAACCTGAAAGAAGAAAGTTGGATTTAAAACCTGATTTTTGCTGTTTTCAAATTCCTGATGTATTTGTAGTAGGTTATGGATTAAATTATGGAGATTATTATAGAAATGTTCCTTATGTATTTAATTGGGAAGAAAAATAAAAAACTGCTTTGCAGTTTTTTTACTTTTCATTTTTCTATTTAAACCCAGCACTATCTAACCCTAAATTTAAAGCTGTTTGTGGAACCTTACCAACTATAATTGTTTCTGCAATTGGAACCTGATTTTTCACTTCTATATTTCTATTATTAAAAGGTACTATGATTCTCATATTTGTTTTAACTTGTACATATATTTTATGTCTAGTTTGATTTATGCCTGCATTTTCAAAGTATCTGCTTTAATCATTACTATATTTCCGTCTTTATCTTTTTCCACATTAATTACATTATCATAGCTAAATTTTTTTATAATATTCACTTCCTAAAAATTATATCTTATACTTATTTATATGGAAAAAAATATAATTTATTTGCTTTTTAAAATCCAATATTTATATTATCATTTTAACATTTACATCCATTTAAACACTTTAGCCACTAAAGATATGTTTCATTAATGCTTTAATTTATGTTATAATAATTTAAAATTAGCAATTTTCAGGTTGGAAATAAGGAGGACAATTATGACCAAAAGGCCCAAAAAAGCTCATTTTAAGACTTTAAAAATTACTCTAATTATCGTATTGAGCTTATTTATATTATCAGTAGTTGCCTGTTCAGGAGTAGTTTTAGCTATAATAAAAAATGCTCCTCCGTTAGATGTAAACCAAATCTTAACTTTGAATGAACCTTCTGTTTTATATGATAATAAGGATAAATTTATGGATGTAGTTATAACAAATGAACAAAGAACTATTATTGGCTATAAAGATATGCCTCAGGATTTAAAAAATGCTTTTGTAAGCATAGAAGATGAAAGATTCTATAAACATGGGGGTATAGATTTAAGAAGAATAACTGGCGTAGTAATTATAAATGTTAAAAATAAAATAAAAAGACAATCAGGACTACAAGGAGCCTCTACTATAACTCAGCAATTACTTAAAAATACACTTTTATCTTCTGAAGTTTCTTTTAAAAGGAAAATTCAAGAGATGTACTTAGCTATAAAACTTGAAAAATATTTAACTAAAGATCAGATACTTGAAGCTTATATGAACACAATATATTTAGGTGGTAGAGCTTGGGGAACAGAAGCAGCTTCAGAACAATACTTCAATAAGAAAGCAAAAGATTTAAATTTAATTCAATGTGCTTTTATTGCTGGAATACCTCAAAGCCCTTCTATCTATTATCCTTTTTCTACATCTGCAAAAAAAGATCCTTCAGTATACTTAAACAGAACTCAAACCGTATTGAAAAAAATGTATGAAAATGGATATATATCTGAAGTGCAGTATAATGGTGCCATAAATGATTTAGCTAGTAATAAACTTACTTTCCAACAGCCTGTTGCTGTTAGTAATAAACTTAATTATGAGTGGTTTTCATTACCAGCTATAGAACAAATTAAAAAAGATCTGAAAAGCGAATATCATTACAATGATACTGAACTTCAACATCTTCTTATGTATGGTGGATTAAAAATATATACATCCATGGATAAAGATATGCAAATTAGCACTGGAAAAGCCTTAGATTCTGATAGTGTGCTTGGAGTTTCTTCAACAAAAGATAAAAATGGTATAATCCAGCCTCAGGCGTCAGCCGTAGTTATGGATTACCATTCCGGAGAAGTAAAGGCACTTATCGGTGGAAGAGGGGAACAACCTCCTAGATCATTTAATAGAGCTGGATCTGAAAATTTTTTAAGGCCTCCAGGGTCTAGTATAAAACCTTTAACTGTATATGGTGCTAGTATTGATTCAAAACAATCAACAGCAGCAACTGTTATAGATGATTCACCGTTATCAAGTGATGTTGCTAAAATGTATGGTTCTAATGGTACTCCCTATAATCCTAAAAACGATGATTGGGAATACATGGGTAATGTAACTTTAAGAACTGCAATAACTAAATCAAGAAACTTAGTGGCTGTAAAACTTGAAAACTTAATTGGATTAAAAACTGGTATTGAATATGCAGAGAAATTCGGTTTAACATTAGATGCGCATGACAAAACAAGTATAGCAGCCTTATCCTTAGGACAGTTACACCACGGTACTAATCCATTAACTATGTCTGCCGCTTATGGTGTTTTTGGTAATAATGGTACCTACACTCCACCTAAGTTTTATCGTAAAGTTTTAGATAGAACTGGAAAAACTCTTTTAGAGAATAAGCTTTCAACTAAAAAAGTACTTTCGCCTGAAAGTGCCTATATAATGTATGATTTATTAAAAGGACCAGTAAGTCCTCAAGGTACAGGACCTAAAGCTAATTTTGGTAATATGCCTATAAGAGGTAAAACGGGAACTTCCAGTGATAAAAGAGATTTATGGTTTTGTGGTTTAACGCCATACTATTCTGCAGCTGTATGGATAGGGAATGATGATAATTCTGTTTGTGAAAACATTGGTAGTAATAATGCGGCAGGCTTGTGGAGTGCTATACTTCAACCAATACATGAGAATTTACCTGTAAAAGATGTCGAAATGCCTACTGGAATTATAACTGCAAATATTTGTGCAAATTCTGGCAAATTAGCTACATCTGCGTGCTTTACTGATATCACAGGTAATAAATCTTATAATGAATTTTTTATAGAAGGAACTGAACCATCACAGTACTGTAATGATTCTCATTCTATTATTAAAAATAATCCTCTTTTTAATAATTCTTTATTAAAACCAGAAAATAATACTAACGACAAAAATAATACTAATACCAACAATAATTCAACTAATAATAGCAATGGTAACAATACAGATACCAATACTAACAATACTAATAATAATACTGATACTAATAACAACACAGTTCCTAATGAAACTACTGAAGAAAATAACACTAATACTAACAAAAATAATAATTCTGGAACTAACGTAATCCCTAAAAAACCTACCATACTAAATTAAAGAAATAAATTAAAAGTGGTTTTAAAACCACTTTTAATTTATTTCTTTGTTTTTTAGATTAATAAAAACAAAATCGCTTTTGTATCCTATCCACTTAAACTTTGTTTCATTACTTTTAAAACTTTTTTCTCAATTCTCGAAACTTGAACCTGGCTTATCCCTAACATTTTTGCTACTTGTACCTGAGTCTTATCTTTAAAATACCTAAGCATAATAATCTGCCTTGACTTAACATCTAAATTTTTTAACGCTTCCTTTAATGCTATCTTATCTATCATTTCATTACCTTCATCAGGGTTTTCACTTAGCTTATCAATAAGTAATACTGGAGCTCCATCATCTTGATGTATTGTATCATATAAATATTGAAGACTATTAGCTGATTCTGTAGCAAATACAATTTCTTCTACTCCTACACCTGAATACTCAGCTAATTCCTCAATAGTGGGATCTCTGCTAAGTTTTTTAGTTAGTGCCTCCTTGTCATAATGAAGTTTTTTTGCAGTATTCTTTACACTTCTACTTACCTTTATCATGCCATCATCTCTTAAAAATCTTTTTATTTCACCTAGAATCATAGGTACAGCATAAGTGGAAAATTTCACATTATATTTTTCATCAAAATTATTAACAGCCTTAACTAGTCCCATACATCCTATTTGAAATATATCTTCATATTCATATCCTCTATTTAAAAATTTCTTACTAATAGCAGCAACTAATGGCAAATTAACTTCGATTAACTTATTCAATGCACTTTTATCTCCATTTTTAGCATATTTCATAAGTTCTAAGTTATCCCCATAATCATAACTTGTTTTTTTTACTACGCCTTCATTCATACTATTCACCTAACTTAAAGACTTAAAAACTTTTTTCATTATTAATCTTGTCCCTTTATTTTTCTCTGAGTATACCTCTAGACTATCCATAAAAGTCTCCATTACTGTAAATCCCATACCTGATCTCTCCAAGTCTGGTCTTGATGTGTATAAGGGCTGCATGGCAATCTCTACATTTTCTATTCCTGTACCATCGTCTTCAATTATAACTGTAACCTCTTTATCTTTAATGTAAGCTTCAATTTTTACTATACCACCATTGTTTTCATATCCATGAATAATAGAGTTAGTTACAGCTTCTGATATTGCAGTTTTGACATCTGTTATCTCCTCTATGGTAGGATCAAGCTGTGAAACAAACGCTGCTACTGCAACTCTCGCAAAGCTTTCATTTTGTGATTTACTTGCGAATTCTATTTTCATCATATTATCGTACATTTTTCAATCCCCCCACTAAATATTCTCAATTGCTTCTTCAATACTTTCGTAACACTGAATTATTTTAAACATACCTGATAACTCAAAGACTCTTTTTACTGAACCACTAACTTTAACAATACATACTTTACCATTCCTTAAACCTAACTTTTTATATCTACCTATAACTACACCAATACCTGAGCTATCCATAAAAGTTACACCTTCAAAATCCATAATTAATTTACCTATTTTGTCTCTATCTATTCTATCGTCTATTTTGTTTCTTACTTCATCTGCACTATGATGATCTAATTCTCCAACCATACAAGCTATAAGCTTATCATTTTTATTTTCAAACTCTAAATACATATTCTCATCGCTCTACTAGGACTGATTTAATATACAATTTTTAGTATAGCCCTAGCGTTAAAGGCTTTCCCTTAACTTTAATTTACCAAGTTATATATATGTCAATTTATAACTTGACTGTAATTATAAATTAATATAAAACTACAGTTTATGCAGTATTACTGCATAGTCCGAGCCAGACACTCGTACCCCCCTTCTTTTTTAGATTTTCTTTCGGATAAAATTACTTTCGAATAAAATTATATTGTATACCTAGTTAATATTCTACATTTGGGATTTTTTACCTTCTATTTTTTGTTATTTATTTTATTATTTATTCTTACCATTTAATATAAACTTATACATTTTACTATAAATTTAGTATTTATATGATGTCTACCACCGCTAATAACCCAACTTCTATAAGTTATGGATAAGCGGTGCTAAGAATTCTGTTTATATTTACCTTATTCATCATTTTGTAAAAACTGCTCATAAAAATTAATCATACATACATTACTTTAAAATAGTTTAATTGTCATTTCTTCAAATCACTGTTATAATATTATTTACTTGATTAAGGTATCTTCAAAAAAATAACAAGTCAGTATTCTGTTCTATTTTGACTTGTTATTTTCTTTCAGATGCCTAAAACCTATAATATATAATTCAATTTTTAATTAGGAGGTATTTATTATGGATATGTGGTTAAAGGAAGGTCAAATAGCTGATGCAGCTATGACTTACAAAATAAAGGAAACTCTTGTTACAAAAAAGACTAAATATCAAGATCTAGCTATAGTTGATACATATAGCTTTGGAAGAATGCTTTTACTTGATGGTATAGTTCAAACAACAATAAATGACGAATATGTATACCACGAAATGATTTCTCATATTCCGCTATTTACTCACCCAAACCCTAAGAAGGTTCTAATAGTTGGTGGTGGTGATGGTGGAACTATAAGAGAAGTTTTAAAGCATCCTTCTATTGAGAAAGCTGTTCTTTGTGAAATAGATGAGGAAGTTGTTAATCAATGTAAAAAATTTCTTCCTGAAATAAGCTGTGAACTAGACAATCCAAGATGTGAAGTGTTCATAGGTGATGGTATAAAATATGTTCATGAGCACAAAAATGAATTTGATATAATTATAGTAGACTCTACAGATCCATTCGGTGCTGCTGAAGGGCTATTTGGTGGAAGCTTTTATAAAGAAATATATGAATGCTTAACTGAAGATGGAATATTTGTAGCTCAAACAGAAACACCTTTTTATTTGCCAGATGTAGTAAAGCGTGTCTATAATGACGCTAATTCAGTGTTTCCTGTTACTAAATTATTCATGACAGCTATACCTACATACCCAAGCGGTTTCTGGAGCTTTACTATTGGATCTAAAAAACTTGACCCTGAAAATGCAGATTTATCAAATACTATAGATATTGATACTAAATATTACACCAAAAAACTTCATAAAGCTTGCTTTGTACTTCCAAAATTTATTGAAGACTTAACAAAATAAGCGAATTGCGACACAAATAAGTACAATTAATTTTAACTGCATTGCAGCTGCTATATATTGTTCTGAAACTAGTCGCTTCATTTAGAAGTTCTAAT
>CAZKOJ010000086.1:0-18479 GCA_964554365.1 uncultured Clostridium sp.
TTCTTGAATTTGGATATAATACACACTCTTCTTTTATAACAGTTTTTCCTTGCAAAATGTTACCTGGATACACTATTGTGTCATTTCCTATTTTTACATCTATATCTATATATGTATTATCTGCATCAATTAAAGTAACGCCATTTTCCATATGTTTTAAATTTATTCTTTTCCTCATAACTTTTTCTGCATCTGCAAGCTGTATTCTAGAATTTACTCCCATTGTTTCTTCAAATGGAACAGGTATTGCACCAATCTTTTCTCCTTGATTCTTCAGAATACCTATAACATCTGTTAAATAATATTCACCTTGAGCATTATTATTGCCTAATTTTTCAAGACTTTCAAGTAAACTTTCTATGTCAAAACAATACATACCTGCATTTATCTCGTTAACTTTAATTTCTTCTTCATTACAATCTTTATGTTCCACTATTTTATAAGCTTCACCATTACATTTTCTTATTAACCTTCCATATCCAGTAGGAGTATCCACTATAGATGTTAATAACGTAGCCTTAAAGTTTTCCTTTTCGTGAAAACAGATAAGCTTTTTAACTGTTTCTGCTGTAATTAAAGGGGCATCCCCTGTAAATACTGCCACTGTTCCTTTTTTTCCTGCTAAAAAATTTTTAGCACACATAACTGCATGCCCAGTCCCTAGTTGTTGTTCTTGAAAAGAATAACTTACTTTTCTTTCAATAGTATCCTGTTTTACCTTATCTGCACCTTTTCCAACTATTACATCTATATCATCTATTTCTGATTTTCTCATAGTATCTATTACTACATTTACCATTTCTCTTCCACATACCTTATGTAGTACCTTTGGAGTAGCAGATTTCATCCTTTTTCCTTCTCCAGCTGCTAATATTATAGCACATTTATACATTTTAACACCTCTTTATGGTCATAAGATTACATTTTTCTACTTTATAATATAAAAACATCCCTTAATATTATATTTTATATAAAATGTATTTTCAACCTTATGTAGCATTTTTATTATAAAATAATAAAAAGGAGTATATCTACTCCTTCTTATTATTCTTCCGTTTTTTCTTCGGAAACCGTTTCTTCTTTGGAAACTATTTCTTCACTTCTTACTTTTTCATATTCTTCTAAAATAGATTTTTGTATTTTTTCTCTTGTTTGAGTGTTGATCGGATGTGCAATGTCTTTGAATTCTCCATCAGGAGTCTTCCTACTTGGCATTGCTATAAAAAGCCCATTTTGACCTTCTATAACCTTTATATCGTGAACTACGAATTCGTTATCAAAGGTTACTGAAACAATAGCTTTCATTTTACCCTCAGCAGCAATTTTTCTTACCCTAACGTCTGTAATTTCCATATAAAATCCACCTCCAAGATGCTTATGTATATATTATTCTCTATAACTTATATTTTTCCTTCTTATTTTGTTAAAAAACATTAAATTTTTTGAAAATTTTATTTTTTAAAAAATTTAGAAGGATTTAATACAGCTTCTCCATTTTCATCAATTCCTTCAAAATCTACTATAGACACATAATCGTGAATTAATTTTTTAGGAGTTTCTACATTATCTACTAATACTCCAATACCTAATAGTTCACTATCAAATTCTCTAAGTAAATCAATTATTCCCATAGCAGTGCCACCTGCCTTCATAAAATCATCTACAAATATACATTTACTTCCTTTTTTCAATGCCTTTTTAGCTAATGACATATTTTGTATCCTACCACTTGAACCCGAAACATAATTTATACTTAAAGTAGAACCCTCTGTAACTTTTGTTTCTCTTCTAATTACCACCATTTGTACTCCAAGCATTTTTGCAACCTCATAAGCTAGTGGTATTCCTTTAGTTTCAACTGTAACTACATAATCTACAACTTTATCATTAAAAGCTGATGCAAGTACTATAGCCGCAGTATGTATTATTTGTGGGTTAAACATTATATCTGTTACATATAAAAAATTCCCTGGTATTATTCTTTCCCTATTTTTCAAAATAATACATAGTTTCTCAGCAAATTCCTTGCTTTTTTCATAAGATAATCCACCTACATATCTTACTCCACCAGCAGCTCCAGATATAGTTTCTATTTTTCCCATAGAAAGTTTACTTAGAATATCTCTAATGACAACTAAATCTTCACTTATAGTGGACTTTGCCGCATTAAACATTTCTGTAAAACTATTTAAGTTTATTATTTTATTAGGATTTTCTATTAAAGTCTTGGTTATAGCTGCTACTCTTTGATTTCTACTAAATTTTTCCATTATATCACCTATCTATGTAAAATTTACGAATATTTTTTAAAAAATATATTGTATTATTCATATTCTATCATATAAACTATATTATTTGTATTACAATATTTATTTTCTTACAACGTATATAAAAGTATCTGTAAAATTTTAAATAAAATTTTCTAATTGTGTTTTTTTAGCTTATTTTTGTATATAATTAATAGATGAAGTTATTTATTTAAGGAGATGATTATATTGTCATTTGATTTTATAAAAGATAAGGATAAGAGAACATATTTTATAGGTATAGGCGGCATAAGCATGAGTGGTTTAGCAGAGATACTCTTACAGCGAAATTTCAAAGTATCAGGCTCTGATGTTAAGAATTCACCTGTAACAGATAAATTATCAAGTAATGGCGCTCAGATTAACATAGGACAGGTTAAAGAGAATATATCCTCAGATATAGCTTTAATAGTATACACTGCAGCTATATCTGAGGATAACCCAGAACTTGTAATGGCTAGAGAACTAAATATACCGATAATGAGTCGAGCTGAATTTTTAGGACATATAATGAAAGATCATAAATTTAACGTAGCTATATCAGGAACTCATGGTAAAACTACTACAACTTCTATGGTATCTCATATATGCCTGAGTGCTAATTTAGATCCTACAATCTTGGTTGGAGGACAATTAGATGCTATAAATGGTAATGTACGTGCCGGTAATAGTGAATATTTTATAACTGAAGCTTGTGAATATAAAGCTTCCTTTCTTAAATTTTTTCCTTATGTAGGCGTAATTTTAAACATAGATGCAGATCATCTAGACTTTTATAAAGACATAGATGATATACAAAATACTTTTATAAAATTTGTAAAGCTCATTCCTAAAAACGGTTATTTAGTATGTTATGCTGAAGATGAAAGAATGGATAAAGTAATTTCTGAAGCTAACTGTAATATACTAACTTATGGGTTAAATAAAGGAGATATAACAGCTAAAGATATAATGTTTGATGAAAAAGGTTGTGCTTCTTTTAATGTTTTTAAATACAACGAAAAGCTTATATCAATTAAGCTAAATGTTCCTGGTAACCATAATGTTTTAAACTCTCTTGCAAGCATATGTGTTTCCTTAAGCCTTAATATACCATCAGATAAGATATATGAAGGTCTAGAAAATTTCACAGGAACTCATAGAAGATTTGAACTTAAGGGAGTTAAAAATGGAGTTACTGTTGTAGATGATTACGCTCATCATCCAACTGAAATAAAAGCTACTTTAAGTGCAGCTAAAAATTATCCACATAAAAAAACTTTTTGTGTTTTCCAACCACATACTTATTCTAGAACATTGGGTTTATTTAAAGAATTTACTGAAGCTTTTATTGATGCCAATGAATTAATACTTGCAGATATCTATGCTGCACGTGAAAAAGATACTGGTGTAATAAGTTCTTCTATGCTTGGAGACAAAATTAGAGACAAAGGGTTAAAATGTTCTAACTTTCATAAATTTGAAGAAATTGTCGACTATTTAAATGAAAATGCTAAAGAAGGAGATCTTGTCTTGACTGTAGGTGCAGGTGATGTATTTAAAATAGGAGAGATGTATCTTAGTCACATTCAAAAAAATAACTAGTCAGTCTGCTAGTCTATTTTGTGTCATACTACATCATCAGAATCCTTTGATACAACAACTATCAGCGAAACCAGTACAAAATATTCGCAGCATCTTTGACTTGTTATTTTCTTTCATATGCCTTAAATAATTTTATATGTGTAAAATCCTCCAACGTGGTAATAATATAATTATTACCTGTTGGAGGTGTTTTTATAATGAAAAATTTTTTTATATCTGCTGCAGTAGATATTGTTTTAATTTTCACTTCATATTTCTTGTTTAGAAAAATAATAAGTGGACCTACTAGGCATAGGTTATATGAAAATTTTTTTAGTTCCTTTGCTAAATTTGTTATATATATTTTTCTTATAACAATAATTTTAACTTCACTTATTGCTTTAATACTTTATAAAACACGATTTATTTCTTATATTAATATAATAGCTCCCGCCTTAGTATCTATACTGGTAGGTTTCCTTGTATCAATAGTACCTACTAGGGGCATTGGAGATAAAAAAGTATAATGAGCTTTTATCTTAAATGTCACCACGTGTTATTTAGAACCATGTGTATTAGCTTGTGTCGACCAAAGAGTTACTTAAATATAGTAGCTCTTTTTTTATTGCTATTTTTTAAGCAATCACAATTTTTCGTGCTAATTCATAATTTATACTAGAAAATTAGTTAAAGCTAAAAATAATAGACTAGACAAAAAAACAATCACAAATGTATACAGTTAACATAACATATAATTAGGCTAAGAAAACAAAGTTAGATGAAGTTAATTTTAAGGAGGAAAGTTATTATGAAAGGATTAGAAAGCATAAGCGTAGGAAGTATTGTACGAGTAAATGACTTATTATCAAATGGATTATTAAGAGAAAGAATGTTGGCACTAGGGCTTACTAGAGGTACAGAGGTTGAAGTTATTAGAAGAGGCCCATCTGGTGATCCAACTGTATATAATATTAGAGGTGCAATGATTGCACTAAGGAAAGAAGAAGCATCTTTAATTACCGTTTCACTGTCTGAAAAGGAAGAACCTGAATTAGTTTCTATTTCATCAATTCAAAGTTGTTAGTACTTACCCAGGAGGTTAATAATGGGGCTTACGTATAAATCCACTCAAAAGGATTCACTAATTGATATTTTCAAGATAGATAAAACAGAACATCAGTGTATGGTAGCATTAGCTGGAAATCCAAATACAGGTAAAAGCACAGTTTTCAATTCCTTAACAGGTCTTCATCAGCATACAGGTAACTGGCCAGGAAAAACAGTAGTAAATGCGAGAGGTGAATTTAAATATAAGAATAAAGAGTATATATTAGTGGATCTTCCGGGAACTTATTCTCTATTTGCTTCATCAGTAGAAGAAAGTGTTGCTAGAGATTTTATATGCTTTGGTAATCACGATGCAGTAATAGTGGTTGCAGATGCTACTTGCCTTCAGCGAAATCTAAATCTTTTATACCAGGTAATGGAACTTACACAAAATGTTATATTATGTATAAACCTTATGGATGAAGCTAAAAAAAAGAATATTGTAATTAATGCCAATGATATAGAGAAGGAACTTGGTATTCCTGTTGTACTTTGTGCCGCTAGATCAGGCCTAGGGATTCCTGAGTTAAAACAAACCATATATAAGGTGGCTTCTGGTCAAATTAAACCTGAGCCTAAGAATGTTATATATGACAAACATATAGAAGAAATTATAGCAATACTTAAACCAACTCTAGAGGAAAAAGTGAAAGGGATTAATTCCAGATGGCTAGCTTTAAGACTCATAGATGGAGATACATCCATAGTGAATTCAATTTTATCAAAGGTGGATGAGGAAAGTCTTCAAAAACTGTTATCAATTTTAGATAACCAGTGTAAAACCAAAGATAAAAAAAGTATTCGAGATTCAATAGCTGAGAATATTTATAAAAAGGCAGAGTATTTAACTGACACTTGTGTAACTACAAATAAGCGTAAGATAGATAAAGATAAGAAAATTGATAACATTGTAACTTCAAGGATTTTTGGAATACCCATAATGATTGCTATATTAACCTTGATTTTTTGGCTAACTATCACTGGGGCCAATGTCCCCTCTGAAATGATCGCTAATGTATTATTTAAATTTCAAGACAAGCTAACTCAATGGTTCACCCAAATGAATGCACCCTTATGGCTACATGGTGTTATAATCCTTGGACTTTACAGGACTTTAGCCTGGGTTGTGTCTGTAATGCTACCCCCAATGGCTATATTCTTCCCTTTATTCACTTTGCTTGAGGATCTAGGTTATCTTCCAAGAGTGGCATTTAATTTAGATCATTTATTTAAAAAAGCTTGTGCACACGGTAAGCAATGCCTTACCATGTGTATGGGTTTTGGCTGTAATGCTGCAGGTGTTACAGCCTGTAGAATAATTGAGTCTCCCAGAGAAAGGTTAATTGCAATCATAACTAACAACTTTGTTCCTTGCAACGGAAGGTTTCCCACTTTAATTGCTATTTCATCAGTATTTTTAATGATTTCATCTAAAGAAAAGGGCCTAAACCTTTTACCTGCTTTATCTATAACAGGCCTGGTCATTTTAGGTATCACAATAACTTTATTAGTTTCATTTTTACTTTCAAAGACCTTGCTTAAAGGTATACCTTCAAGTTTCACACTGGAGCTTCCGCCTTACAGGGTACCTCAAATTGGAAGAGTTTTATATACCTCTATTATAGATAGAACCATATTCGTATTAGCCAGAGCGGCCTTAGTTGCAGCACCAGCAGGCGCTGTCACCTGGATATTAGGAAATATATACATTGGCAATTTAAGTATTATAGGCCATACTGCGTCATTTTTGCAGCCATTTGCAAATTTAATTGGGTTAGATGGTTTTATATTGATGGCATTTATACTAGGCCTCCCAGCAAACGAGATAGTTCTTCCAATACTTCTAATGTCCTATTTGTCAACAGGATCAATGATTGGTTTTGATAGTATAGATTCATTGAGAAAAATACTCCTAGATCACGGCTGGACTTACCTTACAGGTCTAAATGTATTACTATTCAGTTTATTACACTGGCCGTGTGCTACCACTTTATGGACTATTAAAAAAGAAACTGGAAGCATTAAATGGACAGCTATTTCAGCACTTATTCCAACTGTTGTTGCAATCGTTGTATGTTTCATCACTACATCAATTTTTAGAATCATAGAATGTATTTAATGTGGATAAGAGTTGCTACGCCCCTGGATAACAATTTTTAAGCTTCAGGTGGTGGTTAAATGTATAAATGACACCAAAGCAAATTATTATTAATTTGCTTTGGTGTCATTTACACAATCCCCATCTTAAAGCAAGAACTTTGTTTATATGAATATTTTAATAAACAAATTAAATTTTTCAGAATAATTTGTTAGTAATGTGGTATAATATAGCATATTGTTTACTTATAAATGTATAGGGAGTTGTTAGCATGAAAGCCAAATATAGTGACTTATTTAAAACTATAGTTAATTCGTACTATAAAGGTGAATTTGAGAAAAAAGTAGAAGATATTTTATCTCATGATAATGTAAATAAAGAAGATCTATGTAAAGTTATTTCTTCTCTTTGTGGAACAAATATAACCTATAGTTCAAACTTTACTAATGACTTGAAAAAAGCCATATTAGCCTATGAAATAAATCATAAGGTGGTAGATAAACTTACACATTGTTCTATGGATTGTGTAACCTCAACAGGACAGACCCCTTGTCAAAGTTCTTGTCCTTTTAATGCTATTTTAATAGACACAGAAAAAAATACTACATACATAGATAATGATAAATGTACAGATTGCGGTTTTTGTGTAGAAGCCTGTCCATCAGGTGGAATACTTGATAAAGTAGAATTTATTCCCCTCATAAACTTATTAAAAGGTAACTCACCCATCGTCGCTGCAGTTGCCCCTGCCATTTCCGGTCAATTTGGAGATAACGTTACTATTAACCAATTAAGAGCTGCTTTTAAAAAGATTGGTTTTACAGATATGATAGAGGTTGCATTCTTTGCAGATATGCTTACTTTAAAGGAATCTGTAGAATTTGATCATCATGTTAAAAGTGAAACTGACTTAATGATAACCTCTTGTTGCTGCCCTATGTGGGTTGGTATGCTTAAAAGAGTTTATGCTAACTTAGTAAAATATGTTTCTCCATCTATATCACCTATGATTGCTGCTGGTAGAGTGCTTAAAAAATTGAATCCAGGATGTAAAGTTGTCTTTATAGGACCTTGCATAGCTAAAAAAGCTGAAGCTAAGGAAAAAGATTTAATAGGAGATATAAACTTTGTACTTACTTTTGCAGAGTTAAAAGACATTTTTGAAGCATTGAATATAACACCTTCTAACTTAGAAGAAGATTTATCTTCTGAATATGCATCAAGAGGTGGAAGGCTTTATGCCCGCACAGGAGGTGTTTCTATAGCAGTTGGTGAAGCTATCGAAAGATTATTTCCCGAAAAACATAAATTCTTTAAAGCTGTTCAAGCAAATGGTGTAAGAGAGTGTAAAGATATGCTTACTAAAGCTCAAAACGGAGAAGTATCTGCTAATTTTATAGAAGGTATGGGATGTATAGGTGGTTGCGTTGGTGGTCCTAAAGCTATTATTCCTAGAGAAAAAGGTAAGGATTGTGTAGATTCCTTTGCTGAAAATTCAACTATAAAAGTAGCCGTAGATAGTTCTTGTATGAATGATATATTAAAGAAAATAGGAATTGAATCAACTGAGGATTTTAAGGACAAAAATAAAATTGAAATATTTGAAAGAAACTTTTAATTAGTATGCTCCTTAATTCAAAGTGAATTTAATATAAAAGGATTAAAACCATAGTAAAATATGATTTTAATCCTTTTTATAATTTAATCTGGGTTCTAAGAGAACCCCCCCCACCTGAAATCAAGAACTATGTTTATATTGTTTATAGTACATGTTATACTAAAGTTCGAGGTGATATGATGCTTAAAGATATTAAAGGTGCTATATTTGACATGGACGGTACGCTTATTGATTCCATGTGGGTTTGGACTAAAATTGATGAAGAATATCTATCGAAAAGAGATCTAATTTTTCCTAAAGGTTTAAAAGAAGATATTGAACATATGAGCTTTACAGAAGTTGCTTGTTATTTCAAAAACAAATTTAATATCCCCGACTCTATAGAAGATATAAAAAAGGAATGGAATAATATGGCGTTATGCCATTATGCTAATGATGTAGGCTTAAAACCTGGAGCAAGAGAGTTCTTATCTTTGTTAAAATCAAAAAATATAAAAATTGCCCTAGCTACAAGCAATTGTAATCTTCTTATAGAAACAGCTCTTAAGAAAAATGGCATTTATGATTTTTTTGATTCTATAACCACTACTGATGAGGTTACAAGAGGAAAGGATTTTCCTGACATATATTTACTTGCTTCCAAACGGCTTAACCTTTCTCCAGAAAATTGTGTAGTATTTGAAGATATATTACCTGCTGTAAAGGGTGCTAAAACTGCTGGCATGAAAGTAGTTGGAGTTCATGATCTTTATTCTGAATATCAAAAAAAAGACATAATTAAACATGCAGATATTTATATTTCTAAATATGATGAATTAATAAAAGCTGTTTAATACAGATAATTTTCAGTGGCTGTGACTTAGAATATGTTAAAAATTACAGCCACTGAATTCTTTGATTTTATTATACTTTATTTCATTTTTGTTTCTTTAATGGCAAGTAAAGCTATCTATATTATTTAAACCCATTCCAAAATATATCCAACGACGTCCATTCCATCGATAACCAGCTACTGATCTTCTTCCCACATAAGTTAACCATGCCCAAAAACCTCTTCCTCTTCTTGGCCAGATATAAACAAACCTATGAAGACATCGTCTTATAGACCCTGGATCTACTGCCATTAGCCCAGGTGCCCCTGTCATTTGTCCAGGTGCTTTAGATGGCGTAAATGATGGTGGTCCCCCAGATGGTGGTTGCCCAGATGGTGCACCAGGATTCTGTTGCCTACTCATATATTCAAAAGGTGATGTCTGCCTATAAAATTGGCAATATGGACAATAACATGATAAATTTGATGATTCAATTTCATTTAGGTTATTATTGTCTAAGCCCTTAGTTTTTTCAGTGTCATTAGATCTAAAGTAATTACAATAATACATAGCTACACTCCTATTTTTCTCATTACACTATAGTCTATGCTTTAACCATAAAAATGGTAACTATAAAAATGAATAAACTAACTCATCCTATTCTTCATAATAGAGATTATAATGTCTTCTAAAATTATTACATTAAAAATTTACTTCTCATTATGTTTCTATCATGAATATACTGTTAGTATATTCATTTTGAGAGGAGTAGTTAATGTTAGCTTTATTCTTTATACTTCTTATGGGGGCAGTTGCCTACTTATACTATTATTTTAATAACAAAATATCCAATCAACGAAAGCAAATTTTATTATTAAAACGCCAAAATAACGATTTAAAACACAAAGGAAAACATCATGATACTAAAAACCTAACTATTAAATATGTAGAAAATGAATATACTGAAGGATTGGTGTTAAAGGATTGTGTGCTGAATACATGTCCAATGGAATTCTCCAGCACTATTAATTCTTTAACTAAAGATACTAATGTGAAAATATTAGATAGTGTAGAAATTAATGATGAATTATGGTATCAAATCTCTATTATAACTGAAGAAAACCTTACCACTAAAGGCTGGATAAAAGCTGAATTTGTCAGTCCTTATATTGATTCTGATTAACTTAATCCTCACAGAATAAGCATATTACACCGCAAATTTAGAGTGGACTACGCTTAAATATATTATTCGAAAAGCCGTCCGTTTATTTCTAAGCACTGGGTGATTTCTTGAATTGAAAATCTTATGGATGGTAATCATTTGATAAAAGCGTTAGCTAACTCATAGACATTTTTGTTTTATTAGGCAATATTTTTTCTCAAAGATAGTATGTCTTAGTTATTCAGGTAACAAAAGCTCTGCTATAAAAGGTGCTAAAAGTTCAGGTATGAAAGTTGTTTAAAGTTAAAGGTTAATACATAATTAACCTTTAACTTTATGTATCCTATTTATGCCTATCTTATCTTAAGCATAAAATTAAGAATAAATTTATTTTTTTCTTCTATTATGTCAACTATACCGTTATATTTTTTTACAGTAGCTTCTATATTAGAAATTCCTATTCCATGATTAAGTTTGTCTAATTTTCTAGTAATAACTTTGTTCTGGACATATTGGATCTTATCTACAGCTGTATTAGAAATCTCAATTATCAAATATATATCTCTAATATAAGATTTTATTAATATTTTTTTATTAATATTGCTGTCTTTAATTCTATTGCAAGCCTCAATTGAATTGTCTAAAGCATTGCTTAAAATAACACATAAATCCACAGGTTCTACCAAAGTTTCTTTAGGTATCATAAAATCACAAGTAAATTCTATTCCTTCAGCTTTCGCTATATTATATTTTTCGTTTATGACTGCATCTGATATAGAATTCCCTGTCTTTATTTTAAAATCAAGTTTGCTAATAGTTTCAGCAATATTATCAATATATTTTTTTATTTCTTCCATATTGTTGTTAATAGCTAAATTTTTTAGGCAGCTAAGATGATTATTCATATCATGCATTACACTTCTTATTTCTTTGTAAAATCCCTCAATATTTTTACTATGATTACATTGGGAATTAAACTGCTGCTGTATAATCATGTTCTTTCGCATTTCTTCTTCCCCTTGAAGCATTTTTTTAAATGTGTAGACTGTAATTAATATTGATATCAGCAAAGCAAAACTTAAAAAAGGTAAAATGTAATAAATTTTTAGAAAAACAGCTGCTAAATAATAATTTTTGTTGTCAATTTTAATTATTTGAATAATGTAAAAAATAAATGCTAGACTATAAATCGAAAGACATGGAATTAGCAAATATAAACTCTCATATAAATTTAACTGTTTTTCTTTTAAATTTAGAAAATTACAAATATTTTTTAAAAATATAAATAACACACTACTTCTTATAAAATCACTAAAAGTATTATTCATAAAACCAACAAGCATATGTTCCTTAAAAGACATATTAATACTATGTGTCATAGGAAGTACTTTAAAATCAATTATTAAAAAAGCTAAGCTAATGAGTACTAGTATTGTATTTTGAGCAGTAACTGCATAAAGTTTAATTATAAAATTTCCTTTACATAGGAAACATATCATAGCTAACCAAATTAGGTTATTTATTATTATACTCAATGGTTCAGATACTATTTTCATAATATAAAAATCAATAATTGTTAAAGATAATACACATGCAATAAAATTCCAAGCTCTTACTTTAAATCCTAGAAATCTTTTATAAAAATAATATTCTATTACATACAAAAAAGGTAATGATAAACTTTGTGACAAAAATTCCACAATTTTAAATATTTGCTGTTTATCCATATTTATTGTCCCTCATTTTTTAGATAGTACATAAATGCCTTAGAGAAATCATTCAATTTATATTTTGAAACATATATTTTTTCTAAATTTTTTAAAATTATAAAAGTATTATCATAGCTATGAACATATCCCAAATTTACAATATAACTTTTGTGACATCTAAAAAAATTGTCCCTATAAAGTTCCTGTTCAATATCAGAAAGTTTATAGTAATATTCAATAATGTCATAATTAGTATGTACTTTTAGTTTTCTTTTTTCTGATTCTATATACATTATATCTTTTAAAAAAATCTTAGTCTTTTGACTAATAGTTTTAGTAATAATAAACTTATCCTTCTTATCAATCTGCTCCAAAGCTGAATATAAAACTTTTTTTATTTTTTCTTCATGAACGGGCTTTAAAATATAATGAAAAGCTCTTACATCAAAAGCTTGAAAAACATAATCTTTAATCCCTGATATAAATACAATAATTGCTTTCTCATTTATACATCTGATTTTCTTTGCAACATCTATGCCTGTAAGTTTATTCATAAGTATATCTAAAAAATATATATCAAAATCTAAAATTGAGGAGATCAATTCTTCACCATTTCTAAATTGAAATATTTTATACTGTTTTTTTATTAAATCCAAATCTTTCTCAATTATATTAACTATTTCTTGTCTTTGATTATTTTCATCTTCACAAATAGCTATTTTCAACATTAAATCACCCCGTAAACAATTATATCATCTATTAAACCTGTGGATGAACTTTCCACAGGTTTAAATAGATGTATATATAAGATAATTTTTAAGCTATATTATCAATCTTTTCACCATTACTTTTAGATTTATCTTTTTCATTATCTACATAATGTTTAATGTTTTCTTCAACTTTCTGCTGCGCTATAGATACTTTGTTTACATCTTCTGAATTTACACCACTTGTTACATGCCTACTTTTTTCATTTGTATGAACAGTAGTCTTTGAAGTTTGCTCTTTTATATTTTTTTTAGTTTTATTGTTTATATCTTTAATACTTTCACCCAGTTTTTCTTCTACATTATTAATACTTTCCTTCATTTTAGCAAGAGTTTTTTTACTTGCAACAGGATCAATGTGCCTAAATTTTATGTCATATTCTATGTCCCCTTCTAACTCTTTTATATTACCTTTTATCGTATTTCTTATATGTGATAAGTTTTGAAAATTTTTCAATCCTGCAGAAATATTTACAATACTATCTAAAGAAGATGTCTTTTTTAAATCACTTTCAGACTCATTATTTGATGCTTCTGATTTAGATTTTTTATTTTTATCTTTACCTTCAGCTCCAAGGGCTTTACGTTTCTCTTCCAATTGAAGTTTACTAATTTGATTATCAATTTCTTGAATTTGTTTATCAATTTCTCCAGTTTTTTGTTTTATAGACATTGGGTCCTCACTATTTTTTAAACCTTCTGCCATAATAGCACTTTTATTATCCTCTAAATTTGATTTTTGCTCCATTAGAATTTCTAATGCACTCTTCTTTTTTGTTTTCCCACTGTGAGCCCCATTTTTCATGCTTTTGGAGATGCTTTTTTTCTCTCCATCATCATCTTTTGAGCTTTTATTAATGTTATTGGATAAGTTTGTTCTTGTTAGTGCTGTATTTTGTTGTGATGAACCACCTATTCTCATAATATATCTCCTTTACTATAATTTTATAAAATTATCATATTCTACTTCACTTATTTATATCGTAAAATATTCTATTAATTTTATTAAATTGTAGTAACAAGTCGTCAAAATGTAATAAATAGATTTTTTGAATAAAGATTTATATAAGTTTTGAGGAGAATATTTTCATGTTGTTTTTACTATTTGTACTTCTTGCAGGTGGAACTTTATTTCTGTCATATTATTTTACTAATCAAATATATAACCAACGAAAGCAAATCTTATTACTAAAACAACAAAACAGTAACTTAACACAAAAATGAAATATAATAAAATTTCAAATTTAGCTATGCAATATATAGAGCCTAATTTTACTGAAGCATTTGTTATAATGATTGTGATTTGTATATTTGCCCAACTGATAATCTTTGGTATAATGGTTATACTAAATACTTTATATCTTGTAATGTAAATAATTACTTTAATTTATTAGGGGTATGGTGTCACCAAGCCAATTCTCCTACATTTCAATACATAGGTCAAATGTGGAAGTATATTCAAATAAACAAAGTAAATATGAAAGATATTGATTTACTTATAGGAAGTCGTCAAAAATGGCTTGAAGCAAGTAATCATATGCCGTTATTTATTGAAGTTAAATAATATATTTTTTATATCAATATATTTTAATTTCTCAAATGATTTTTTATTCTCCCTGAAAGTTATTAGTAGCAAGTAAAAAGAGGATGGAATTATAATATTAATCATCCTCTTTTTATTTTACATTTTTTATTAATCAAAACAATACACCATTAGCATTTCCTTAAATCCATTACAATTGATGTTTTTCCATAGTTAAACTGACCTTATATAGGTGTAACACAATATTTAAAAATTAATCTTAATATCAATCTTTTTTGTGTGTCTTTTTATTATGTTTAGTTCCAGAATTATTTGCTTTCTTTTCCTTTTCTTGTTGGCTTGCACAAGAAGGATCATGTTTTTCACTCATAGAATTTATCCCTCCTAAAATAAGAATTTAATTGTAATATCACCCTACTATTTTGTTCAGTATACAAATTATAATGCTATGAAATTAATAGCAAAAGAAAAAGCACTCATCCGCCAAAGATTAGTGCTTTAAACTCTTATTTAACATATTCAAATCAAAATTCACTATACCACTTTGGCGTAATATGCTTAGACTATTTTAGTTGTCCATTCTTCACAGTTCCATGTTTTAGTAACCACATCTCTGTAAAATTCTGGTTCATGGCATACTAGAAGAATACTTCCTTTATATTCTCTTAATGCTTTTTTTAATTCTTCTTTTGCATCTACATCTAAATGATTTGTAGGCTCATCTAAGATTAATATATTAGTCTCTCTATTTATCATTTTACATAGTCTTACTTTTGCTTGTTCTCCACCACTTAGCACCACTACTTTACTTTCTATATGTTTGGTAGTAAGCCCGCATTTAGCTAATGCAGCTCTTATTTCATATTGGCTATATGAAGGAAACTCTTTCCACAATTCTTCTATGCAGGTGTTGTAATTTGCTTCTTTACTTTCTTGTTCAAAATATCCTATATATTGATAGTCACCTAATTGTACATTCCCTTCTATAGATTTTATCTGTCCCATAAGACTTTTTAGAAGAGTAGTTTTACCAAGACCATTTGCTCCTACTAGAGCTATTTTATCTCCTCTTTCCATTCTTAGATTCAAAGGTTTAGAAAGTGGGCTGTCATATCCTATTACTAAATCTGTAGTTTCAAATATAACTTTTCCAGCAGCTCTTGCTACTTTAAAATTAAATTCAGGTTTTACTTTTTCTTTAGTAATCTCTATTCTTTCTATTTTATCTAATTTTTTTTGTCTAGCTTTGGCCATACCTGTAGTGGCCACTCTGGCTTTATTTCTAGCTACAAAATCTTCAAGCTTAGCTATTTCCTTTTTTTGTCTTTCATAAGCGGCTTCTAGTTGCTTCTTATTTGCCTCATGCAACCTCATAAAATTATCATAGTCACCTACATACCTTGTAAGTTTTTTATTTTCCATATGATATATTAGGTTTATTACACTATTTAGGAAAGGAATGTCATGGGATATAAGAATAAAAGCATTTTCATAGTTTTGCAAATATATTTTTAACCATTCTATGTGCTGTTCATCCAAATAGTTAGTTGGCTCATCTAATAGTATTATATCTGGATTCTCTAGTAAAAGCTTAGCAAGCAATACCTTTGTTCTTTGTCCTCCACTTAAATCAGACACATCCTTATCTAATCCTATATCCTTAAGTCCAAGACCTCCCGCTACTTCCTCAACCTTTACATCTATGACATAAAAGCCATTATTATCAAGCAAGTCTTGAATAGTACCCATTTGATCTAAAAGTTTTTCAAGCTCCTCTGGTGAGGCATCTGCCATTTTATCTGTTACCCCAATCATTTCCTTTTCAAGCTCAAAAAGATAGTCAAAAGCTTCTTTTAATACATCTCTTATAGTCTGCCCTTTTTCTAGTTGAGTGTGCTGATCCATATATCCAACTCTAACTCTATTAGACCATTCGATGCTTCCTTCATCCGGCATAAGTTTTCCTGTTATTATATTCATAAATGATGACTTACCTTCTCCATTAGCACCTATAAGCCCTACATGTTCTCCCTTTAAAAGTCTAAATGATACATCCTCAAATATTGCTCTGTCTCCAAAACCATGACTTAAGTTTTTAACAGTTAGTATACTCATTTTTTATCTCCTCAAATCTTTTGTATTTAAAACCGTACTTTTCATACAAGAAATAGTTTAATTTATATCTATACCTTATGTCAAAAGGTTTTTAGTTACATAGTTACATATTTATATAAATAAAATATACTATTAATTTTTTAGTTATGGTATACTACATAATGAACAAAATCAGGGAGGTAAAATTTAATGGCTTGTAAGTTCTATTTATATAAAGGCATGGGCAGAAAAGCGGAAAATGGACATCCATGGATATACACTAATGAAATAGAAGGTTTTGATGGTGCCTATGAAAATGGTGATATAGTAGAGGTATATAATTTCAAAGATAGTTTCATAGGTAAAGGATACATTAACGATGCTTCAAAAATTACAATAAGAATGATGACTCGAGACATAAATGAAGAAATAGACGAAGACTTTTTTAGGAAAAGGTTACATAATGCTTGGGAATATAGAAAAAAAGTTGTAGCTACTTCTAGCTGCAGATTCTTATTTGGAGAAGCAGACTTTATACCTGGACTTATAATTGATAAATATGAAGATTATTATGCAATACAGTCTTTAGCTCTTGGTATTGATAAATATAAAGATATTATAGTTAAGTTACTAGTAGAAGATTTTGGAGCAAAAGGTGTTTATGAAAGAAGCGATGTTAAAGTTCGTAAACTTGAGGGAATGGAGCAAACTAAAGGTTTTCTAACTGATCCTTTTGACACTACAGTTCAAATTGTAGAAAATGACGTTAAATACCATGTAGACATTGAAAATGGTCAAAAAACAGGTTTCTTTTTAGATCAAAAAGAAAATAGAGCTGCTATACATAAAATTTGTAAAGATGCAGATGTTTTAGATTGTTTCACCCATACAGGCTCTTTTGCTCTAAATGCAGGCGTTGCTGGTGCTAAAAGTGTTTTGGGACTTGACATATCTGAGCTAGCTATAGATGCTGCAACTAAAAACGCTGAACTTAATGGTTTAACTGATAGGGTTAAATTTGAATGTCATAATGCTTTTGATGTTCTTCATCAGTGGGCAAAAGAAGGACGACAGTATGATGTAGTAATTCTGGACCCTCCAGCCTTTACGAAGTCTAGATCTACTATAAACAGTGCTGTTAGGGGCTATAAAGAGATTAATTTAAGAGGAATTAAAATGGTAAAGCCGGGCGGATTTTTAGTTACATGTTCTTGTTCACATTTTATGAACCCTGAACTTTTTAAAGATACCATTGCAGATGCTGCAAAGGATGCAAGGAGAATGTTAAGACAAGTAGAATTTAGAACTCAAGCATCAGACCATCCAATCCTTTGGAATTCTGACGAATCTTATTATTTAAAATTTTATATATTCCAAGTTGTATAAACATTTTTTATAAAGTACAACATATAAAGAGTATAGAATATAGATTCTACTGTTACAGAATCTATATTCTATACTCTTTTTTCTATACTGCTGCCGCTTTTCCTTTGCTGCTTTTATCATAAACCTTTATAATTCCATCTCTATATTCAGGTACAATGTCTACTATATCTTTAGTACAACAATATTTTAAATCTTCTTCTAGCTTTAATTCTTTAATTCTTTTATAATGACTAGCATGCTCTATAAAATCCATTATATTTTGATTTTCAGTATAAATATAATGTGAGGTTTTAGCTATATCTGTAAGCTCAACA
>CAZKOJ010000087.1:0-18122 GCA_964554365.1 uncultured Clostridium sp.
TTATACTTTTCAAAATGTAATCTATAATATATCCTGAACATATAAAATCATCCATAGAAAACTGTCCGTAAGTTCCGGCATTTACTATTTCTATATCATTATTCAATTGCAAAAGTTTATTTGCTACAGCTTTAGCATTTATTAGAGCCCCTATTAAAATATTTTTAGCACCTATACTGCCCTTAATTGCCCTGGTACCATTGCTAGTGGTCATAACCAAAGTCTTGTTTTTAACTAAACTCTCTTTATACTCTAAAGGAGAGTTAGCACAATCAAATCCTTCTATTTTAAGTGCTTTTCTTTCGCCTCCAAGTATGTATTTACTTCTATCTGTATTACTTATTTTTACAGCTTCTTCTATAGTAAGAACAGGTATTACACTAGAACAACCATTATTTATTGCTGTTGTTATTACTGAAGTTGCTCTGAGCATGTCTATAACCACTACAGATTTCCCCTGTACTTTTTCCTTTTTAATATCATCTGCAGAAATTATTAAATCAATTTTCATTTGTCTCCCCCCATATAACAGTATTATTAATATTTTATTTAAAACATAAGTTCCTTACTTTTTTATTAAAATAAACAAGCATCAAACCTGTACGGAAGTCTGATGCTCCTAATTATAATTAGATCATTTATATAACTTTATTATCATCATCTTTAATTTAGTACTGACAGCCCTGATATATTCCCTTTTCCTCTAACGTATTATCTATCGCATTTAAAACTTCCCACTTTTTCAAGCTCCAAGTTGGTCCTATAAGTAAGTCTCTTGGTGCATCACCTGTAAGTCTATGAATAACTATATTAGTCCTTGTAATAGCTATAGCAGAACTTATTATATCTATATATTCTTCACATTCTAAAAATTTAAGTTCTCCTCTATTATAAAACTCTACAAGAGGTGTATTTTTCATAAGATGTAAAAGATGATACTTAACACCTTGTATATCTTGATCACATACATACTTAACTGTATTTAACATATCTTCTTTTGTTTCTCCAGGTAATCCAAATATAACATGAGTTACTACATCAATATTTCTTTTTCTTAAATTTTTAACAGACTCTTCAAAGATCTTAAGCTTATAACCTCTATTTATTTTTATAGCAGTATTTTCATTAGAGGTTTGAAGTCCCAATTCTACCCAAGTATAAACCTTTTTATTTAGTTCTTCTAGTAATTCTAAAACCTCTTCACTAAGACAATCTGGTCTTGTTGCTATAGCTAAACCTACTACATTTTCTTCACTTATTGCCTCTTCATATTTTTGTTTTAGTTCACCTATTGGTGCATAGGTGTTAGTGTACGCCTGGAAATACGCTATATATTTACCATCTTTCCACTTTTTGTTCATAATTTTCTTTATGTCTTTAAATTGGTCCTTTATAGGAAAGCATCTATTTCCAGCAAAATCTCCAGAACCCCTTTCACTGCAAAATGCACATCCCCCAGTACTTATAGTACCATCTCTGTTAGGACATGAAAATCCTCCATCTAATGATATTTTAAATACCTTGCAATTAAATTTTTCTCTTAAAAAATAATTTAGACTGTAATATCTTTTTTCTCGCCACTGCATATTTTTCTCCATAATTGTTTTTTATTTAATTATATCACATTTTCTTTGCTTTAAAATCTTTGCTATTTAATTGCCACTTTCCTATAACATCTGATGATGATTTATCTGTAGCTTTTTTAGGTATAACATCAAAATTTATATTTTCTTTATCGTAAGAAGAAAAAACTACATCTACCTTATCTATTGGATATTTTTCTTCAAATTTAAAAGGTATAATATCTCCACTGTCTGTTTTATAAATCCTTATACACTTTCCCATTGATGGCTTATTGTATTGTACTGTAATAAATTTTTCTCCTGGTGAAAAAGTCATAGTTTCTAATTTACAATCTTTTAATATATCTAATGTCATAATCTCTTTTCCTATGGGCTTTTCTCTAGCGTTAGAACCACCACCTTCTTTTTGCTTATCCTGCTGTTCCTCACCTCCACCATCTTTTTTTTCTGTAGCTTGTGTTGCTAAACTTTCATCTAATTTTATTATTCCTATAAAAACATCTTTATCATAACTAGAAATAGCTAAACTTTCTCCACTGTAACCAAAATTTATAATTCCCAATTTACTTTTAGGTATTTTTATTTTGTCTATATTACTTTTATCATCTCGTGAAAAGGCATACCCTGGTAATCCATCCATATCTATTACAAGATTTGTATTTATATTGTTTTTATTTTTGAGCCTTATTTGACTTCCTTCACTAAAAGCTTCTTTCTGTACTATATTATTTGTTTCTTTTATTTTATAATCAGTATTCTCCTTTGCTATTTTAACGGAGTATTCATCCAAGGATGCAAATGTATCATTTAAATCTGATCTTGTTACTTTTATCTTAAAAAGACCTGATTTACCTACTTCATTAATTTCAGATATGTTATATCCTAGTATTTTTAAATTTTTGTTTTCTGCTGATGTTAAATTTTTTAAAAGTTCTTTAGAATAAAGTTTTTTACTATTTTCTAAATCACCTTTTATTAAATATTTCATATAAGTATCTGCCACATTATTTGCCGCTTTTATATCAAAGCCACTACTGTTATCCTTAGTCTCTGTTTTTTTATTATTTTTGCAACTAATTAATATATTCGAAACAAATATAAGCATAATTACTATTACAATTTTATTCATTATTCTTATGCTTTTTTTTCTCATTCACTATTCCTCCATTTACAAAATATTAGTTTGTGTTTAGGTTTCCCTTAAAATAAAATTTAATTTATTGCAATTAGGATTTTTTTACATTCTATATTAATACACTTTAATATAGGTATACATAAATTTAAAATTTTAATACTTAATTTAGGAGGTACTTGTTTTATGAAAAACTTACTTTTAATATTACAGATAGGTGCTGTTTTTATAGGTACTATTGTTGGTGCTGGCCTTGCTTCTGGTCAAGAGGTATGTCAATTTTTCACAGTATACGGTTATAAAAGCTTTATGGGGATATTTATATGCTGCTTTATTTACATAATAATGAGTTATATAGTTATAAATTTAAGCGTTAAATACAAATTGAACTCTTATGATGGTCTTATATCCTTAGTTAGCCCCGGTTTTTTAGGCAGCATTACAAATTTCCTTACAACTATTTTTCTTATAAGCACATCTGCTATAATTCTGGCTGGAAGTGGTGCTTTGCTCCATCAATATTTTAATGTATCTAAATGGGTAGGCATAATTATAATGATATCAATATCCCTAGTAATACTATTTAGAGGTACCAAGGGCTTAATTGAAATAAATTCTTTTATAGTTCCTTCTTTAATTATTGTCATAACGACTATTTTTGTTTTATATTTAACCCTTTATAAAGGTATAAATACAGCTTATTTAAAAACTATACCTACTTATAAAAATAACTGGTTTTTCTCCTGCCTCATATATGGAGGGTTTAACATTTTATGCTGCTGTGGAGTTCTAGTTCCTTTAAGCCGTGAAATAAAAAATTTAAAAAGCTTAATTGCTGGAGCCGCTTTAGGTTCTATAGGTCTTACAGTATTATGTCTTATAATTAACTTACTAATGCTTCTAAATGTTCCTTATATTTTTAAGTATGAAATTCCATTATTGTATATAGCTAATCGTTTTGGTGATGTAATTCAAATTATGCTTTTATGTATAATTTGGTTAGAGATGTTTTCCACAGAAGTATCTAACATTTATAGCGTAAGTAAGAATTTTGAAGAAGTTTTTAACATGCCCTATAAAATGGCTGTTATTGTAATAATTATTATATCAATACCTATATCTCAAATAGGGTTTGTAAAACTCATATCAATTCTATATCCAGCTTTTGCAGTGATTGGTTTTATATTCTCTATTCAGTGCCTAGTTTTTTATTTTAAAAATAGGTCTAAGTCTATACATTAATATTTATATAACTTATAATTATATAAGGCATATGACACAAAATAACTACTTAGTCTGCTAGTCTATTTTGTGTCATATGCCTAAAGTAAATATTTTTACTTTAAATAGAGGTGTTAAAATGTTAGAAATTCTCAAAAATTGCACGTTATGCCCTCGAAACTGTGGTGTGAATAGATTTGAAGGAATTCTTGGGTACTGCAAAGCAGGTAAAAACGTAAAAATCGCAAAAGTTTCTCTACATCATTGGGAAGAACCATGTATATCTGGAAATAATGGTTCTGGAACTATCTTTTTTTCTAACTGTAATTTAAAATGTGTATTCTGCCAAAACCATGATATAAGTGCTAGTAATTTTGGTGAAGAAGTATCTATAAAAAGGTTAAGCGAAATTTTTTTAGAACAACAAGAAAGAGGTGCTCATAATATAAATCTAGTAACTCCAACTCATTATGTACCTCAAATAATAGAAGCTTTAGACTTAGCTAAGGTAAAAGGACTTAATATTCCTATTTTATTTAATACTAACGGTTATGAAAATATAAATACCTTAAAGTTATTACGAGGATATATTGATGTATATCTTCCTGACATTAAATACTTTAATGATAAATATGCTGAAAAATATTCAAATGCTAAAGATTATTTTGCACATGCTTCTAAAGCAGTAGAAGAAATGGTTTCACAAGTTGGTAAAACACAATTTAACACTGAAGGTTTAATAGAAAAGGGTGTGATTGTACGACATCTTATGCTTCCAGGATTTTTATTTGATTCAAAGAAGATTATAGACTATTTATATAAAACTTTTAATAACTCAATATATATAAGTTTAATGAACCAATATACTCCTATGTTCAATGCTTGCAATTTTCCTGAAATTAATAAGCCTTTAAATTTAAAGCATTATGATAGCATGATAGATTACTGCTTATCCTTAGGAATTACAAATGCATTTATTCAAGATATAGGTACATCATCTGAAAGTTTTATACCCGAATTTGATTTAACATGGGTAAAAAAATAGGAGAAATATAAATTTCATATTTCTCCTATTTTTTTATTATTAAATTTTATACTTATTTAATTCCACTTTAAAACTTTCTGTTATTTTTCTAAATTCATGAATATTATTTATAAGATTCTTAATTTCATTAGTATAATTTGATACGCTAGCACTTACTTCTTCAGATGAAGCTGAATTTTCCTCCGCAATAGCTGCTAATGACTCTATTGTATCGTAAATACTTGCTATAGAGTCTGCTTCCTTACTTAACTCATTTATTGTTTGTATCATAGATGAGGCAACAGTTTGTACTGAAGTAGTAGCTTGGTAACTTATATCCCTTACATTTTCTAAGCTCCTAGTTTCTACTTGCAACACATCATACTGTAGCCCTATTTTTTCTGCTAAAGTTTTTATCTCATCAGCAAATTGTACAAGATTTGAATTTATTTCTTCTACAGCATTTTTAGATTGTTCTGCAAGTTTACGAACTTCATCTGCAACTACAGCAAATCCTTTTCCTTGTTCTCCTGCACGAGCTGCTTCAATGGAAGCATTTAATGCTAGTAAGTTAGTTTGCTCAGAAATTCCTGACACTATGGAAACTATATTAGTAATGTCCTTTGCTCTTCCTTCAAGTTCAAATCCTTTATCTTTAACCTCTTGGAATTTTTCAAGAGTTCCCATAATATTTTTGCTTGTACTATTTACATTTTCATAACTATTATTGATTTTGTGTAGTGCTTTTTCCAGCTCTAATTTATTACTATTTTCATTTTCTACTATACCTTTTAAATTATTAATATTATCATTTAGTATAGATACCGCTTTTTCTGTATTTGAAGCTTGGTCTACAGAAGAGTTAGCCACTTGTTCAACTACATCTGATATTTCAGTAGATGTAATATTCATTGAGTCTGATATAATGTTTATATTATTTATAAAAGTATTCATTTCATCTGTAACGCCTTTAAAACCTACAAAATCTGTTCTTACACTCTTTTTATTTTCTTTTAAAAGTTTATAAATTTCTTCAAAGGAATCCCCTGTTTCTATATCTCCATCTTCCACATAATTACTATTTATAATATTGTTTAAATCTTCCTTTATAATTGATATTGGTCTCATAATCATAGCTGTAGAGACATACGCTGCTAAAGAAGATACAATAGAAATTATAATAGACTTAAAAATGTTATCAACACCCATTAAAGGTATAGAAGTTATTAATGATACTATTAGTGTGAATACCGATGCTTTTGCTGCAATATTTCTCATGAATCCAAAAGAAATTAATTTGTTAAATTTATATACTTTCTTATAGTATATATCTTTTTCAAAAGTAAACTTAAACTTAACATAGTTATTAGTTTTTTCTAGCTCATCTATTTTAATTTTTTCATTAAAAAACTTAGCACTGCCTTCTATCATTCCTGAAAGATAATCAAACATTCCTCTTTCTGATTTATATTCAAATACAGCTTCCTTTTCTGATATTGGCTTAATGGTTACCAATGGAGGTTTTGCTCCCGGAAACTTTTTCGTCATAACTATATGCACATCAAACATAGATTTCAAAAATGAATATAGATTTTCATGCTTAAAAAATGCTGGAAAATCTTTGTAGAATGCATTTATATTATCTACACCTATTTCTTTCCATAAACTTTTAGTATCTATCTTATTACTCTTTGCTATAATATTAATTGCCTCTTTTACTTTTCCATCATCTACATTTTCTGCCGGAGAAAATATTTTAGAAGCTCCCCAGCCCACAGAATCCATAGCTTTATCTACTGTTTCATCGCCATATAATTTTCTGCAAGTTCGCATCCATGTTGCAATTACTGTGCCTTTCATTTTTTACGCCTCCTCTTTATATTAGTCAAAATCTATATTAAATTACATCGAAGTTTCAATAAGTTTAGACTTCAAATAAGCTTATATTTAATTATATAAATTATACAACATTGATATTGTTTTTACAAAGGTTATTACGTAATAATTTTTTAATATAGTTTAACTATTTTTTATATAACAAATTAAGGATAGAATATAAAAATTTTATTTTTATATTCTATCCTTAATTATAATTTTACATTTAATTTAAGTCATTCACATCACTAATCATCAAAACTTACTATAAAACAAATCCTACACTAAATACATACCCATTGCTTTTAAAGTTTTATTTCAACTCTATCTAGTTTAGCAATTATTTTAAGTTCTTTTATCTCTGCAGTTTCAGTTCTTAAACTTCCCTTATTACTTATAAGCAGAACCTTATTATTGTCTAATTTTCTTATTTGTCTTATACTTCTAATATTTCCATAGTCAACTAAACAAATAGTGTTATTTTCAACTTCATGGGTACTATGTGCAAAAGCTAAATCTCCCTTTGCTATTCTAAAACCAATCATATCATCATCTTCTATTTCCAAATAAAATGCTTTATCTTGAGCGTATCCTTCTACTTTGTTGTTTATTAGAGGAAGCTGTTTAAAAGATATAGCCTTTTTTAAGTCATATTTATAAATAGGAACATTTTTTAAAACTGATCCAAAAGCCTGATTCCACACATCTTTTACAGCTTCTTTTTTAGGCTCTATAGAATACTTTTTACCTTTTTCTTCTTCATATGCCTGATCTTCAAAAGACATAGTAATATCATTTATATCTTTCCCTAGGACCTTCGAAATTTTATCTATTAGGTTTTGATTAATAATTTTTCTACCACACTCAACCTCATTTACAAAGCTTTCACTTACTCCTAGTTTTTTAGATAATTGCTTTTGACTCATACCTGTACTTATTCTTATACTTTTTACTTTTTCTCCCACTCTACTCATGCTATACCCTCGCTTTTATCCCTTATGTTTTTTAAACCATTCTCTTTCTTCTATTAAATGCTCTAATAAATACTCAAAAGTCCATTCTATGGAATTTTCTGTAATAACTGCTAATATCGGCATAGGTTTTATACTGCTTGTGATTATATTTATTGTGTTATCTAATTCTTCATCATCAAAATTATTAAAGAGTATTACCTTTTCCTTAGGAAGCCTGCAATCATATACTTCTAATTTTAATGAATCTATTATATCTTTTATCTTCATTCTTCCCATAGACTCTTCTATAACCTTGTAATTAGGTAAGTTTTCTTTTTTTACAATGTGTTCTAACGTTTCTTTTTCCTCATCAAAGCCATAAACAAGCATAATTTTATTATTATTCAATAATATTACACTTCCTTCCTTTAATCTTTAAAGCTTTTCAGGTTCTGAGTACTGCTCTCCGTGCGTGTCTACAGTCATTTCTTCAATAGACTGTTCTTCATAAGGCTTATCTCTCATGTCTTTTTTTACACTTACTATTTGTTGTACTGTCTCTATTCCTTCTGTAACTTTTCCAAATGCAGCATATTGTCCATCTAAATGTGGAGAATCATCTGTCATTATAAAGAATTGACTTCCTGCTGAATTAGGACTCATAGCTCTTGCCATGGATAAAACTCCAGTAGTATGTTTTAAATCATTTTTAAACCCATTACCTGAGAATTCCCCTTTTATTGAATATTCTGGGCCACCTGTACCATTCCCTGAAGGACATCCTCCTTGTATCATAAAACCAGGAATTACTCTGTGAAATATAAGTCCATTGTAAAACCCCTTTTTTATAAGACTTATAAAGTTATTTACTGTATTTGGAGCAACCTCTGGGTATAATTCAGCTTTCATTACTGACCCATTTTTCATTTTAATTGTAACTATTGGATTCATATTTAATACTCTCCCTTCATTCTTGAACTACTATTGTTCAAAAAACTGCACAATTAGCATTTAATTTGCTATTCTACAGTTTCTTTGTTTATATTCTACATATTTGAATTATATCATAATATTTAAGTTATTATTCATCCATAAAAAAGCTTTACTTTTAAAAAACATTATAAAATCCCTATGCAATTTGGATTTTTACAATTTATATGATAGACAGTTAATAATTGTCCTTATATTCTTTATTCTCTAGTAAATCATAACTCAATTTTATAATTTCTTCACTGTTTAAAGAATTGTACATTTCTACTTTGCCATACTCTTTTTTTCCATTCACTATATTATATCTTACAAGCTGTCTTTTCAATTGCATTGTAGTTCCCACACTTCCATCTATAATTGGGACCTCATAGTTAAGAATCTTACTCAACATTTCTTTTATAAAAGGATAGTGAGTGCATCCAAGTACTATAGCCGCTATACCCTGTTTTTTCAATGGTTCTATTTTTTCTTTTAGATAGCTTTCTATTTCTTCACCTTCTAATATACCTTTTTCTATTAGCTCCACAAGCCCTGGACACGGCATAGGTTGTATTTTAGCGTGGTTTTTATAATTTTTCATTAGATTACTAAACTTTTTTTCCGACAATGTCATGGGTGTTGCCATTATAATTATTTGCCCTTTTCTTTTTAACTCAACTGCGGGCTTTAAAGCTGGTTCTATACCTATTACAGGCATTATACTACTATATTTTTTTCTTAAATCTATTATAGCTGCACTAGTTGCTGTATTACATGCAATTACTATAGCTTTAACATTCTTGCCAATTAAAAAATTTACAGCATTAAAAGTTAATTCTTTAACCTCATCTACCGTTTTTATGCCATATGGAGCATTCTTAGAGTCTCCAAAATAAATAAAATCTTCTCCAGGTAAAAGCCTTATTGCTTCTCTTAAAACGCTGATTCCTCCAATACCAGAATCAAAAAAACCTATTGGTTTATGTTCTATGATCACTTTACCACCTCATTATGTTAGTTAACATATGTATATATTTTATATTATATAATATAGAATTAAACTATACAAATTTAAAGGTATATGTACACAAACATAGATATATACTATTAATTATTAGTTTAAGTATGTTAAAATTAAAATTAGTTTAAAATATATTATAAGGTATTTTTCAAATAAACTTCATCAATTATTTGATGCAATTTTATTTTATCAAACTTTCATTTTTTCTATTGACATATATGAATATTAATTATAAAATTTTGAATATGTAAAAATTCTATCAATAATATTATTAATATCATTTTGTTAATTATAGATTAAAAGAGTAAAAAAACTCTTTTTTATTTTTTAGGAGGTAACTACATGATAAAAGATTTGATCTACTCTATCCCGAAAGAAAAACATTCAGAAGAAGATTTAAGGTCACTTTTAACTTCTCACACTGAAATAAAATTTGTGTCCTTGATTGGTATAGACTTATCAGGAAATGATACTGACGAAAAAATTCCTATTAAGGTTTTCTTAGAAGATATAGACACCTTCTTAAAAGGAGCAATTCAAACTGATGGTTCTTCTGTTGTTCTTCCTGGAATAGCAAGTATAAATAATGCTAAAATAGATATGTTAGCAGACACTGATGTAAACTGGTATGTAGAATACAACTACGAGCACATAGACTCCGAAACTGGGAATCCTGTAGGGACTCTAAGAATTCCTTGCTTTTTATACCATGAAAATAACGCTGTAGACTCCCGACACATTCTAAAGCAATCCATAGACTACTTTACATCAACTCTTTTAGATTTATTTAAAAAATACCCAGCCTCACTATCACCTTTTGGAATACAATATGATGACATAGAAGATTTAGTTGCTACTTGTGCAACAGAATTAGAATTTTGGGTGAAGACTCCAAATGATAAGGCTGAAGTCGAGGAACTTTCTACTTCCCAGGTATTGAAAGAACAATACTGGACTAGAACAAAGGGTGCTGTAAGAACTTCCCTTGAACAATCCTTACTTACAATGGATTTATATGGTCTAGAATCTGAAATGGGTCATAAAGAAGTTGGTGGCGTAAAAGCAAAAATCGATGAATCCGGAAAACTTACCCATATAATGGAGCAACTTGAGGTAGATTGGAAATATTCTACTGCAGTTCAAGCAGCTGATAATGAACTTTTAGTAAAGAGTATAATTAAAGAAACATTTAGAAAGAACGGTCTAGATGTTACTTTTCTTGCAAAACCTATGGATGGTGTTGCGGGTAGTGGTGAACATACTCATATTGGAATAGCTTTGAAATTAAAAAACGGAAAGAGAATTAACTTATTCTCTTCACCAAAAAAACACTTTTTAAGTACTTTTGGTTATGCTTCTATAATGGGAATACTTAAGAACTATGAAGTAATAAATCCATTTGTATCTTCCACAAATGACTCTTTAAGAAGATTAAAACCTGGATTTGAAGCTCCAGTTTGTATAGTAACTTCTCTAGGACACTCTGTAGAAGTTCCTTCTAGAAACAGAACCATACTTATAGGTGTTATAAGAGATTTACAAAACCCTTTATCAACTAGATTCGAACTTAGGGCACCAAATCCTCATACAAATACTTATTTAACTGTAGCAGCTCTTTATATGAGCATGATAGATTGTATTAAATATGCAGTAACTAATGGCAAAACTGAAGATGATCTTTTAGCAGAACTTTCAAAAAAGCCAGAAGACAACGCGGACTATTTAGAACTTGGAAGAGCTTATAGAAGTGAAGAGGATGTGTTTGAAGACTTCACTGATGAAGAAAGAGAAAAATTCTTTGGGAAAGCTCCAGCTACAGTTTATGAAAACCTTAAAGCTTTCGATAAATATCCCGATAAAAAATCTGTACTTATGGCTGGAAATGTTTTAAATGAAAAACTTATAAACAGTTTTAAACTTGGTACTACTACGAGATGGCTTATTGAAATAAGCAATAGAATTATATCAAATTATGCAGATGAAATAAGAAGTTACAAAATGCTTCACTGTATAGACAAAGCTTTAGATCTTGATGTAGCTAACTGGATGAAAATAAATGATTTAAGATGCTATCTAATGAAAGATAGTTACTCAAAACAAAGTTTATTTACACGAATAAGAATTGCTATTGAAACTAAAAATTATGATGTAGTTTCAGATCTTCAAATAGAGCTAGATGCTAAAATAAAAGAGTTAAGAGACCTATACTCCACTTACAAAAAAAACTTACTAGATATATAATGTAAAAAACCCTGCATAAAATATGTAGGGTTTTTTATTTAAGCTGTCCCTCTTATTATTAATTCTGTTTTAAAATAACTCTGCTTACTTTCTATATAATTATTATTTATTATATCTATAAGTAATTTACAAGATTCTTTTCCCATATCATAAATGGGCTGAGCTATTGTAGTTAGCTCAGGTTCAAACACACTTGATATATCTATATTATCAAATCCAATAATGCTTATATCTTCAGGTATTTTGTAACCCTTTCTTAATAATACCTTTATACCACCTAAAGCCATCATGTCATTGCTATAAAATATAGCATCTATTTTATTTTTACATGTTAGTATTGTATCTGTAGCCTTAATCCCTCCTTCTATAGTGAAATGTCCTTCAAATATAAGTTTTTCATCTAATATTCCATATTTGCTCATAGCCTGTCTATAGCCTTCTAATCTTTGATTTGAAACTTCAACATTCTGAGACCCTTTTACAAATGCTATGTTTCTGTTTCCTTTATTATATAAGTAATCTATACCTTGAATAACGCCGTTCTTATTTAAACAATATACACCATATGCATCCTTATAACTATCTATATATCTATCCACCAATACAAATGGCACATTATTATTTGTAAGCATTTTTACACTACCCGTGCTTTCACCACCAGCTATAAAAATAACCCCATCAACTAATTTGCTTATAAGAACCTTGATATATTTTTCTTCTTTATTAATTTCATTGTCTGTATTGCAGAAAATAACGTTATACCCCAAAGAACTTGCTCCATCCTCAATGGCTCTTGCAATAGAAGCAAAGAACGGATTTGTTATATCAGGTAAAACTATCCCTATTGTATTAGTTTTCTTAGTACTCAAACTCCTAGCTAAAGAATTGGGAATATAATTCATCTCTTTAGATATTGTTAATATCTTGTTTTTAGTTTCTTCACTTATATTTTCATCTCTGTTATTTAAAACCATAGAAACTGTGGTCTTAGATACTCCTGCTTTTTGTGCAATATCAAGCATTGTTATTTTTTTCATGTTTATCCCTCATAAATTCAAAATTTATCTTTATATATAACTATAATTTTACTTTATAAAATCCAGGGTGTTAACCCTGGATTTAATTTTTTATTACTTTTTTGTTATTTTTTTATAAGTTTTAATTCTGCTGGTATTTCTTTTTCAACTTTTTCACCTTTGGAAACTTTAATAGCATTTTCTACAGCTAAACTTCCCATTACGTCTGGTTGTTGTGCAACTGTTGCTGCCATTTCTCCACTTTCAACAGCTTTTTTAGCATCATCATTACCATCAAATCCTACAATTATAACCTTTTTACCTTTTAATGCTTTAACTGCACCTAATGCCATTTCATCATTATGAGCAAATACAGCATCAAATTCTGGTGTAGCTTGCATTATATTTTCCATTACATTTAATCCTTTTTGTCTATCAAAATCTGCAGCCTGGCTTGCAACAACTTTTACCCCAGCTTTTCCATCAGCACCTTCATGGAATCCCTTACCTCTATCTCTTGTAGCTGATGCTCCTGGTATTCCTTGAAGTTCTACTATGTTAGCTTTTCCACCTAACTTTTCAATTATAAACTCAGCAGCCATTTTTCCACCTTTAATGTTGTCAGATGCTATATGAGAAACTACTTCTCCTTTATTAGCTTTTCTATCTACAGTTAAAACTGGTATTTTCTTTTCATTTGCTACTTGAATTGAATTAGCTACAGCATCACTATCTGTTGGATTTATAATAAGTGCAGAAACACCTTGTTGTATAAGATCTTCTACATTTGATCTTTCTTTAGTAGCATCATTTTGTGAATCTACAACAACTAACTCGTATCCTAATTCTTTTGCCTTTTTAGTTGCTCCGTCTTTCATTGATACAAAGAATGGATTATTTAAAGTTGATACTACCATTCCTATTTTCTTTTTCTCCCCACTCTTTTGTGCACCTTGCTCAGTTTTATTGCCGCATCCTGTTAATCCTGCAATTGTAATTACTCCCATTAAAGCAAATGATATCATTTTTAAACGTGTTTTTTTCATAATTAATATTCCTCCCTTAGTTTTAATATTATATAAAACAAACAAGTTTTACTTATTTATTTTTTTTATCAAGCATAACTGCTAATAATATAACAAATCCTTTAACTATAAGTTGATAAAATGGTGATACGTTCATTAAGTTTAACCCATTATTTAAAACACCTATTATCATAGCACCGATAATTGTTCCAATAATTGTTCCCTCTCCACCAGATAGGCTTGTTCCTCCAAGCACTACTGCTGCTATAGCATCTAATTCAAATCCAACACCTGCATTTGGAGATGCAGACCCTATTCTACTTGTTACTATAACGCCACTTAATGCTGCTGTAGCACCGCATAAAACATATACTAATGTTTTAATTTTATCTGTATTTATACCTGATAACCTAGCTGAATCTTCATTACCTCCAAGAGCATATACATATCTTCCATATCTAGTTTGACTTAACACATACCATGCAATAAGCACTACTATTATTATTAGTATAACCGGGAAAGGTATTCCTATAATTTTCGTATTTCCTATAAAAGTAAAATTACTTCCAAGACCTGATATAGGTGTACCATTAGTATATACATAAGTTACTCCTCTAAATACTGTCATAGTAGCAAGTGTTACTATAAACGCTTGTATTTTTCCCTTAGCAACTAAAAAACCATTAAATAGACCAATTAATCCTCCTATTACTAAAGCTGCAATCAATCCTACTACAACATTACCATTACTTTTAGCTAATGTAGCTGCTACTGCACCTGTAATGGCTAATGTGGACCCTACTGATAAATCAATTCCTCCTGTTAGTATTACAAAGCACATTCCTACAGCCATAATTGCGTTAACTGAAACCTGTGTAAATACATTTAGTATATTTGTAACAGTTAAAAATCTAGGTGTTACAATTGATATAACCATGCAAAGTATTATCAATCCTATAAAAGACTTATATTTAAAAAGTATACTTTTAATATCTTTTTCCATTTTATACGCTCCTTTATGTTATATAGTAATTTTAAACTCCAACAGCATATTTCATTATGTTTTCTTGAGTTGCTTCTTCTCTTTTTAATTCACCAGTTATTTTGCCTTCATGCATTATAATCACCCTATCACTAACTCCTAATATTTCTGACATATCAGAAGAAATCATAATAACCGCTTTACCCATACTCTTTAATTCATTTAACACTTCATAAATTTCCTTTTTTGCACCTACATCAATACCTTTTGTTGGTTCATCAATTATTAAGATTTTAGGTGAAAGCATAAGCCATTTTGCTAAAATTACTTTCTGTTGGTTTCCTCCACTAAGATTTTTAATTAATTGATCTTCACTAGGTGTTTTTATCGATAGTTTCTTTATATATTCCTGTACTTCTCTTTTTTCTATTTTTCTATCTATCTTTTTTAACTTGTTTTCATATTTCATAAGGTTGCAAAGTGTCATATTTTGTCCTACAGACATATTTAAAATCAAACCTTCTTTTTTTCTATCTTCCGATAGATAACATATTCCATATTTAATTGCATCTTTAGGCGAATTAATATTTACCTTTTCATCCTCTATATATATTGTTCCTGAAGTCTTTTTGTAGTCTCCAAATATAGTCTTTGCAAGTTCAGTTCTTCCAGCACCCATAAGTCCTGCAACCCCTAAAATTTCTCCTGCCTTAACCTGAAAACTTACTTCCTTTACTTTATGTTGCATCGATATATTTTCAGTCCTTAATAAAATCTTATCTTTTTTGACTTCTTTATATGGAAATTGCTCTTCAAGCTTTCTTCCTACCATCATGGTTATTAAATTATCTTTAGTCACATCTTTTGTTTTAACGTCTCCTACATATTTGCCATCCCTTAAAACAACAATTGAATCGCAAATTTCAAATATTTCATCCATTCTATGAGATATATATATAACCGCTATACCCTTCTCTTTTAGCCTTCTAATTACTTCAAACAACTTTTGTGTTTCAACATCAGTAAGTGCTGTAGTTGGCTCATCCATGATAATAACACTTGAATTTTTAGTTAAAGCCTTTGCAATCTCGATCATCTGCATTTCTCCAACATTTATATCCTTTACTAGTGTATCAGGATCTATATTGCATCCAATTTGATTTAAGAAACTAATACTTCTCTCTTTCATCCAAGCTTTATTTACTCTTCTAGTACCCGTGCTAAATTTTTCATTTCCTAAAAATATATTTTCACATATAGTTAAATTGGGAAGAACACTAAGTTCTTGGTGTATAATTGTTATTCCTAGTTTTTCAGCTTGCTTTATGCCCTGTACTTCTATTTCTTTACCATTTATGAAAATTTGACCTTCATCTTTTTTATAAACTCCACTTAATATCTTCATTAACGTAGACTTTCCCGCACCATTTTCTCCAAGTAGGGCTAATACCTCTCCACCATAAGCTTTTATCTGCACATTTTGTAGTGCCTTTACTCCCGGAAAGGATTTACATATATTAACCATTTCCAAAAGAGGCTTTTTGCTTTCCATGTTTTATCCTCCTAGATATTATTAGAACACAACCCCAGATCTTAAAATTATATTTGCATAAGGTGTTTGTTCCCCTGTTCTTATAACAGCCTTACATTCTTTTAATTTACGCTTAAGTTCTTCATGAGTAATTACAGTTATTTTTACATCTCCAATTTCCTCTTTTATTTGCTCATATAGTTTAGAACTAACTTCTATTGTTTCCTCAGCTATTTCTATTTCTTCAACTTGCAGTTCTGTTAAAACTGATTTTAAAGTTTGCATAAATCCTGGCAAATTCTTTGTCAGTGCTAAATCTATTCTTTCAGTTTCCATTGGAATTGGTAACCCTGAGTCACCTATAGCTAAACCATCTGTATGTCCCATTTCTGATATAACCCTTGAAATGCTAGAATTTAGTAGTGTTGTTTTTTTCATTTTTATTCCTCCCCATATATTTCTGTAACTTCTTGTAGATATGGAAGTGAAGGTTGTGCACCCGGTCTTTGTACTACAATTGATGAAACTTTATTTGCAAATTTAATAGCTTCCTCAATACCATCAAAGTCTAATGCACTATTGTTTAATAACTTACTTGTTAAAGCTCCTATAAAGCTATCTCCTGCTGCTGTAGTATCTATAGCCTTTACTCTATGGGCTGGTATAATACTTAACTTATGTTGGTCTACTAGGGCAGCTCCTTTTTCTCCTAGAGTTATTATTACAAACTGTACTCCTTTTTCTAAAAACTTCTCTGAAACTTCTCTTATACTTTTTTCATCTTTAACCTGTATACCTGTAATTTCAAAAGCTTCGCTTTCATTCGGTGCTATAATATCTGTGATTTTTAACAATTCCTCTGGTATACACTTTGCTGGAGCAGGATTCAAAATTGTAATTACTCCATTTTCTCTTGCTATCCTAAAAGCTTTTATAGTAGCCTCTACTGGAGTTTCAAACTGAGACACTATAATTTTAGAATTCTTTATAATTTGTTCCGAATTTTCAATTAATTTTTCATCTATTTCCATGTTAGCACCTGGAATAACTATAATTGAATTGTTTCCAACATTGTCTACAGTTATTATAGCCATGCCAGTAGGATTATCCGTACTGTAATTCATATTTTTTACATCTATATTATCATTTTTTAAAGCTTCAATCATTTGGTAACCGTTTTCATCTTTTCCGACGCTACCAATCATGCATACATCTGCACCTAATCTTCTTGCAGCTACTGCTTGATTGGCACCTTTTCCTCCAGGTATTTTTTTAAAATTTTTTGACAAAATAGTTTCCCCTGACTTTACCATTCTATCTACTCTTAAAACTAAATCCATATTTATGCTGCCTAAAATGCAAATTTTTTGCATTAATCATCACTCCCTTTTTATTTAACCGGTTTAATGAACCGGTTAAATACATTTTATATTAGGTATACCTGTATGTCAATATTCTTTGTAATCTTTTTCACAAGAACTATTTTCCACAAAATTAGGCATATGAAAGAAAATAACAAGTCAAAGATGTTAGTATATTTTGTGTCAGA
>CAZKOJ010000088.1:0-17932 GCA_964554365.1 uncultured Clostridium sp.
TTGATTCTCCAGCACCTTCTGAAGCAACGAGTGTTTCAGATATAGCCATTGACTCAGGGTACATTAAATTACCATGTTCTTCAACGATTAAGTAATTGTGAACAATAGAAGCTATTCCTACACCAAATAGAACTCCACCTACACCAACAACAAGACCTTCTAAGAAAGTAACTTTAGCACCTATTAAGAGAACTGCTGGTAAAACGAATATTATACCACTAGCAACAGATTCTCCACCACTTGACATACCTTGAACTAAGTTTTTGCCAAGGATACCTTTTTGCTTAGCAAATGCAGCTATAAATGCGGAACCTATTATAGAACCAGGTATACCGGCTGCAACTGTAAGCCCTGATTTCATACCTGAATAGGCAGTAGATGCTGCGAATAAAACAGACAAAGCAATACCAATTATTAATACGGCAGCGTTTCCACCAGATTTAGAGCCACTGGAAATGTAAGGAACGTAATCTTTACCAGCTACGCCACCATATGCATCTTTAGATAATTTATTATCCATAGACGTACCCCCCTTTTATATTTGATAAAAATAATTATAACATAAATATTTCTTGAATGAAAATAGGTTATGGAATTTTATTGCTATTTATGGAAATATTTTTAATTTATTCTATGGGATCAGGTTAAAAATCAGTATTGATGAGATTAGAATGTAGAAAAAAATATAATCTTTGTGACGTATTTGCAAGTTATGTTGTATTTAAGAAAATCATATGATATAATTTTTGAAAAGGGGAGCTTGCAGTGCAGGCTGAGAGGAAGTTTATGCTTCGACCCATAACTTGATTCGGATAATGCCGGCGTAAGGAAATATTTAATTTATGCTATTTGATTATAAATTTTATGAGTATAAATGGGATATGCCTTATTCGGTATATTCCATTTTTTATGTTTCAAGGAATATATCTTGGATAAGCGAAGGGGGAGCGCCCTGCGCTTTATGGCAAAAATACAACTAAATAGCGAGGGAACTTGTGTTTCAAGATGAGAGGAAGCTTTTGAGCTTCGACCGACCAGTATGGCTTATGTCATATAGGGAATTGCTATTTAGTTACGCTAAAATTATACCTCGATAATGGTATTTATTTCCTATATGACATATTTGGAAAATAAATATTATTAGGGAGGTATTTTATTATGGAAAAAAACTCAAAACTATTAAAAAAACTTATGTTGGCAATGATGGTGGCAATGGGAGTTGTAATTTCACCAATTCTTCGTATTGAAGGAATGTGCCCTATGGCACATTTTATTAACATCCTATGTTCTGTTATTCTTGGACCTTGGTATTCACTGCTTTGTGCTACATTAATTGGTGTGATAAGAATGTTTTTAATGGGAATTCCACCTTTAGCTTTAACTGGAGCAGTTTTTGGTGCCATTTTGTCTGGGGTTTTATACAGAGTATCTAAGGGGAATTTGATTTGTGCGGTTATAGGTGAGGTTATAGGAACTGGTATTATAGGGGCTATAGTTTCATATCCTGTTATGGCACTTATTATGGGAAGAACAGGGCTTACATGGATGTTCTATGTTCCTTCATTTATTATTGCGACACTTATTGGAGGAACAATTGCATTTGTTTTTCTGGGATCATTAAGCAAGATAGGTATGCTTGCAAAAATTCAAAGAAGTTTGGGGGCGAAAGTTTATGACAGACCAAGAATTGACAATAAACAACCTATTGCAAATAAAACAGAGTATTAAATTAAAAAAACCTCTTATCCACTGTATTACAAATCCTATTTCAATAAATGATTGTGCAAATATGGTTCTTGCTGTTGGTGCAAAACCCATTATGGCTGAACACCCTTTAGAGGTTTCTGAAATTACTGCTGTTTCTAAATCACTTGGGGTTAACCTTGGAAATATAACGGACAACAGAATGAAATCTATGTTGATTTCAGGTAAAATAGCCTTTGAAAATAAAATTCCACAAGTAATTGACCTTGTAGGTGTTGGTTGTAGCAAACTTCGCCTAGATTATGCAAAAAAATTTATTTCAGAGTGTCATCCAAGTGTTATTAAGGGTAATATGTCTGAAATAAAAGCAATTTGTGGTATAAAAAGCAATTCAAAAGGAATTGATGTTGGAGCATGTGATATTGTAACAGAGCAAAATTCTGATGAAAGTATAGAAATGCTAAAGGCGTTGTCGCTGCAAACGGGTTCTGTTATTGCAGCAACAGGAGTGGTAGATATAATAACAAATGGTACTCATACATATTTAATAACAAATGGTTGTGAAATGCTTTCAATGATAACGGGGACAGGCTGTATGCTTACTGCGCTTATAGCAAGCTATATTTCTTCTGGGAATATACTGGATGGCACTGTTCTTGCAATAGCTCTTATGGGAATATGTGGTGAACTTTCTCAGCATGTTAAGGGTACTGGAAGCTTCAGAACTGAGCTTATAGATAATATGTTTAGTATTTCTGATGATATGATAATAAAAAAAATAAGATATAAATTAAACTGAATTTTAAGTTTAAGGTTTTAATCCTTAAACTTATTTTTTATCTTGTATATTTAATCATAAAGTGGTATCTTATTCTTTACATCTATTTTATTAGATGTAAAGAATAAGATACATAATAGTATGAAATTATGGGCTTTTTTGTTCCCTTAGTATATACTATAATGTAGAACAGGAGGTAAATATGGATATTTTAAAAAAATTTATTAATTACTACAAACCATATAAAAACATGTTTTTTATGGACATGTTCTGTGCACTTATACTATCAGGGATAGATTTAGTTTTTCCACTTATAGTTAGATACCTTTTAAATGATGTATACACCATGGGAAATGGTAGTCAAATACTTCATTTTGTTGTTTATATAGGTATAGCTTTACTTATCATGTATGTAATAAGATATTTTTGCCAGTATTATATAACATCTTGGGGTCATATAATGGGAGCAAAAATGGAATCAGATATGAGAAGTGATATTTTTAATCACCTTCAAAAGCTTTCTTTTTCATACTATGATAATACTAATACAGGAAAATTAATGTCTAGAATAGTTGCTGACCTTTTTGATATATCAGAATTAGCTCATCATGGTCCAGAGGATGTGTTTATATCTATAATCAAAATATTAGGTTCATTTATAATACTTGCAAGTATTAATGTGAAAATAACAGCAATTTTATTTTTTATAACTTTATTTATGTTATATTTCTCATATTTTTACAACAAGAAAATGAAAGTTGTATTTAAAAGAAACAAAGAAAAAATTGCAAATGTTAATGCTCAAATTCAGGACAGCCTTTCAGGGGTAAGGGTAGTAAAATCCTTCTCAAATGAGGAAGTAGAAAGCTCAAAGTTTAAAAAAGGTAATATGGAATTTCTTAAGACTAAAGAAGCTAGTTATTTCATTATGGGGAAATTTTTCAGCGGTAATAATTTCTTGCAGGGTGTTTTATATCTTGCCGTTATATTGTCTGGAGGAATATTTATAAGCTTGGGAACTTTAAAAATATCGGATTTAGTAGTTTATATTCTTTATATAAATATATTTTTAAATCCAATAGATAAACTAGTTAACTTTACAGAACAATTCCAAAAGGGTATAACAGGTTTTGAAAGATTTTTAGAAGTAATGAACACAAAACCAGAGATAGAAGATAAAGCTAATGCTATAGAAATTAAGAATCCTAGAGGAGAAATAGAATTTAAAAATGTATCCTTTGGTTATGACAATAAAACAGCAATACTAAGTGATGTTGATATAAAAATTGCTGCAGGAAAAAATGTAGCTTTAGTTGGACCTTCTGGTGGAGGCAAAAGTACATTTTGTAGCCTTGTGCCTAGGTTCTATGAAATTGATGAAGGTTCTATAACTATAGATGGTAGAGATATAAGAGATATAAAGCTTAAATCTTTAAGAGATACAATAGGAATAGTGCAACAGGATGTATATATGTTTACTGGAACTATAAAGGAAAACATAGCCTATGGCAAAATTGGAGCTAGTAATGAAGAAATAATGGAAGCTGCTAAAAATGCCAATGCCCATGAATTTATAATGGGTTTAGAAAATGGATATAATACTTTTGTAGGAGAGAGAGGGGTAAAACTTTCAGGGGGGCAAAAACAGAGAATATCTATTGCTAGAGCTTTTTTGAAGAATCCACCTGTTTTGATTTTAGATGAGGCTACATCAGCCTTAGATAACGAAAGTGAGTTTTATATACAAAAAGCATTGGATGCTCTTGCTAAAAATAGAACTACCATAGTTATTGCTCATAGATTGAGTACTATTAAAAATGCAGATCAAATATTGGTACTTACAGAAGAAGGAATTAAAGAAAATGGTACTCATGAAGAATTATTAAATAAAAATGGTATATATGCTTCATTGTACAATATGTCATTTGAAGAAGTTTCATAAAGAAAATACCTAGATTTGGATTTTTACAAATCTAGGCATTTTCTCTTATAGCATGCGTATGGCATACATTAAGGCACATTTTACAATTATTGCAAAGCAGCGGATTTATATAGCCATACTGATTTTCTATGGTAATAGCACCTGCAAAGCACACCATCTCGCATTTTCTACAACCAACACATCTAGTATTGTCAATTTGAAGACTTTTCTTATACTCCATAGTATTACCTCCAAGTGAAATAATACTATAATAATATCATAATTTAAAGTACAGGGAAACTTAGAGTGTGTTGTAATTTTACTTAAAAACTAGGTAAATTATTTAAATTATCTTCTTCATTGCTACTCGGAGAAGAGGTTATAACATCATTACCATTCCTATTTCTTGTTACAACTACAGAATCTACTCTACCGAGTTTTGCTAAAGCTACTACTTTACTTACAGCCATTTCAGTTCCATCATCAGTAAGTACATTTGTTATATCTCCATCAGTATTTCTTCTAACATTAGTTATTTTCATGAAAAATCAACTCCTATTCAATATGAAATTATATATATAGTATATCCATTTTACATATGATTATTGAAGCAAGATCTTAATTCAGATGGGAACTTTTTTACCTTATCTGAATTTTAGAGCTGCAAATGCATGATTTACTTGGCGTTGAACTCCCAGTTAAGCAGAGAACCAAAATCTACGATTTTGTGTGTATCGCTTACTCTTCTGACGCTAGGAAGAGAAGTTTCATATAAAGATGGGAGACTTACGCCAAGTTAATCAGGTTGAAGCAAAGAATTTTATCAAAATTATGATTGAAATTTTGTAATTGTGTTATTATAATAAATAAGAAATTATTGTAAAAATTAAAAAATATAAATTTAATAAGGGAGATAAAAAATGAATTTAACATGGAGCTTAAAAGAACTTTATGAGTCTTTTAATTGTGATCAATTTAAAAATGACATGAAAAAATGTGATAAACTTATTGAAAATTTCAATAAGTGGGTAGGCAGCCACAGCAAAGAGGAAAGTGATACTGTTAAAGTATTAGAAGATTATATTAAAATGGAGAGTGAACTTTATAATACTACATTCAAAATTGCATCCTATGCCCAGTTAATATTAAGTGTGGATAGTAAAAATGAAACAGCACTAAAAAATTTAGAAATAGTTGAACAAAAACTAACAGTTACTGCAGAATCAGAAGCTAAATTTGAGAAGTGGATTGGTAATATTAAAAACTTAGATTCAGTAATAGAAAAATCTAATTTATTAAAAGAACATAAATTTTATTTAAAGGAAAAGTCAGAAAAAAGCAAATATCTTTTAGGTGATAAAGAAGAAGTTATAATTGCTAAAATGAAAAATACAGGATCAAATGCATGGTCTAAACTTAGAGATTTAGTAACTTCCACATTAAGTGTAGATATAAATATAAATGGTGAAGATAAAAAGCTTCCTTTAACTGTTATAAGAAATATGGCTTATGATGGCAATAAAAACATAAGAAAAACTGCCTATGAAGCTGAGCTTAACTGTTATAAAAAAATTGAAGATATTGTAGCTGCATGTCTAAATGGAATTAAAGGAGAAGTTATAACTGTAAATGAAATGAGAGGATATAAATCACCATTAGAGGAAACACTTATAAATTCTAGAATGGATAAAGAAAGCTTAAATGCCATGCTAGAAGCAATGAAAGAAAGTATGCCTGCTTTTAGAAATTTTTATAAGAGAAAAGCAGAAATATTAGGTGAGAAAAATGGACTTCATTTCTATAATTTATTTGCACCAGTGGGTAGTGTGGATATGAAATTCACCTATGAAGAAGCTAGGGATTTTATAGTAGAAAACTTCAGAACCTTTAGTGATAAATTAGCGGAATATGCTTTAAAAGCATTTAATAACAATTGGATTGATGCAGAGCCAAGAGAAGGAAAAGTTGGAGGCGCATTTTGTGAAAATCTACATGTTATTGGAGAAAGTCGAATAATGAGTAATTTTAGTGGGAATTTCAGTGATGTAGTTACTCTTGCTCATGAACTTGGACATGGATATCACGGAAGTTGTTTGGTGGAGGAAAGTGTTTTAAATAGTGACTATCCTATGCCAATTGCGGAAACAGCTTCTACTTTTTGTGAAACTATAATTCAACATGCCGCTATAAAGAAAGCTTCAAAAGAAGAAGCTTTTACTATTCTAGAAAGTAGTATATCTGATTGTGCTCAGGTAACAGTTGACATATATAGTCGTTACATTTTTGAAACTAAACTATTTGAAGCTAGAAAAACAAGTTCTTTATCTTCAGAAGAGTTAAAGAATTTAATGCTAACTGCTCAGAAAGAAGCCTACGGTCACGGATTAGATGAACAATATTTACATCCGTACATGTGGTTAAATAAGCCTCATTATTATTCAGCGGATGAAAGTTTTTATAACTTCCCATATGCCTTTGGATTATTATTTGCAAAAGGTCTTTATGCGGAATACTTAAAGAGGCCAGAATCTTTTGTAGAAGATTATGATAAACTTTTAAGTATAACAGGAAAAAATAAAATTGCAGATATAACTAAGCTTATGGGTATAGACATACACTCAATAGAATTTTGGAGAAGCTCTTTAAAGTCCATTGAGGAAGATATACAAAAGTTTATGGATATTAGTAAGCAAAGCTAAAATTAAGGAGACGTGCAAAGGGTAGATAAATGAAGGGGCACTTTATTCAGGAATCCTATGGTACTGATAAAAACAGAAAATTATAAAAATTATGAACAATTTATTAACATTGTTAATAAAGACTTAAAGAAACCTCATATAGGTTGACTATATATTTACATGGTATAGAATGGAATTGACACTTGGTTACTATTAAATATTTAAATGCTACAGTGTATAGTTAGAGAAGCGGACCGGCCTACTTCTATAAAAATAGATTTGTTTAGTTTATCCGATGTCTACCACCGCTAATACAGCGGTGATATGACCCTGGATAACGGTTTCTAAGCTTCAGATGGAATAAAAAACTCCACTTGAAGCCAAGAATCCTGTTTATAAAATTCGACAAATATGAAAGGGGTAGATTATTAATGAGTACTACACTTGTACAGGCTCTAGAAAGAAATGCAAAACCAAAACAATTGAGGAAAAGAGGATTTCTACCAGCTGTAATATATGGGGATGGAGTAGAAGCTAGACCTGTTCAATTTGATATGAAAGAAATTATAAAGATAATGAAAGATAATCTTAGAACTGCAACTTTAAATGTTAAATTAGGAGATAAGATAAAATCTTGCTTGATAAAGAACGTACAGAGAGATCTTGCTACTAGAGAAATAATACATTTGGATATGCAAGCTGTAAAAGAAAATGAAGAAATAAAGTTAAAAGTTCCAATAACTTTTAAAGGAAAGAGTATGTTAGAAAATAAAAACCTTCTACTTCAGATACTTTTATCAGAACTAGAATTAAGCAGTAGTGCTAATGAATTCCCAGATTGTATTGAGGTAGATGTTGAAGATAAAAAATTTGGAGATAAAGTAATAGTATCAGATATAAAACTAAAAGATAAAGTTAACATAATAACAGATAAAAATGAAGTTATAGCTGTAATAAGCTCATTAAAATAAATTTATCCTATAACTAACTTATATTAATACCCTTCTGATATAAGAAGTAGGATAATTGGATCTAAATTTAAGGTAAGTAATTTAAATGAAGTAAGAAAACCACCGTTAAGCTTGTAATACAAGAAACGGTGGTTTCATTTTACCTACTAAATTGTAGGATAACTTTATAAAATAATTACCGAATAGGTAAAAAATATCAATAAAAAAATAACAAAATATTTCATAAACATAAACAATAATTTATTAATAAGTAAAGGTTCTATTACCTTTAATACATCAAAATTAGCATGTAACTTGAGTTTTATCTATACATCCACCATGGTGAATAATGGTGAGGATAATGATGATAGTAATGATGATAGTAAGGATGATAGTAATGGTGATAATAAGGATAATTGTGGTGATAAGGGTATCTATAGTAGTTATCAAAATCAATATCATCATCATCATCAATGTTACGATTCATGTTGCAACAAGGCGTTTTTTCAGGCGCCATCATTTGATTATAAGGCATTACTTGAGACTCAGGCATCATTTGAGGATAAGGCATCATTGGTGGATAATACATCATTGGCAAACAACATGTATTCATACATGGGCAGCAAGAAATTTTCTCACAATACTCATCATCGTGATGATGGTGATGATGGCTATGACGAGAATCATCGCAACTTTCATTAATATCTTGACTATTATCTGTGGTAGGATTTTGAATATCAGTTCTGTAGTACATGTAAATACCTCCATAAAGCTTAACTACATTAATATAATATGTGGGAAATGGAGAAATGTTACTACATTTTAAAAAATAAGTTAACTTGCTTTACAGCAGGGTTCTTTTTTATACATAAATATTGAAGCTATTACGCTTATTATTAATATTAAAAATATGGTAATTAAGGATGTTACTATTGAAATATTTATATGGAAAAACATAACTGAAAGCTTTACACCAGTAAATATTAATATACAGGCTACTCCATACTTTACATAGGCAAATTTTTCATGAGCCTTTTGAAGTAGAAAATACATATTTCTAAGCCCTAATATAGCGAATATATTAGACGTATAAACTATAAAAGGATCCGTAGTTATAGAAAATATAGCGGGAATTGAATCCACTGCAAATAGTACATCAGAACCTTCTATAAGTATAAGTATTGCAAAAAGCGGTGTAGCATAAAGTATATTATTTTTTCTCGTAAAGAATTTTTCACCTTCTAATTTATCGGAAACAGGAATCACTTTGTTTAAAAGCTTTAATATTTTATTATCCTTAAAATTGTTTGACTCTTCTTTTTTGAAAATCATTTTAAAGCCGCTTATTATAAGTATTAATCCAAATACATATAATATCCAATGGAATTTATTAACAATAGTCACGCCTAAAAGTACAAATATAAGCCTTAAAATTATAGCTCCTATTATACCATAGGTAAGAACTCTTTTTTGATATTCAGGTTTTAATGCAAAACTCTGAAATATAAGTAAAAATAAGAAAAGATTATCTAAGCTGAGACTTTGTTCAATTACATACCCTCCTAAAAAAGCTAAAGCTTTTTCTTGACCCATGAAAATATAGATTCCAATATTGAATAATAGTGCGAGTACAACCCAAAAGCCTAAATGTAATAATGATTTTTTTGTAGACACAGAACATACCTCCTTTATTTAAATAGAGAAAAAGAAATAAAAAAGCTTTTAACATAATCTGTTATTAAATCAGAATTATGTTAAAAGTCTTATTACCATACAGGTTTACAAAGCCAGATTTAGCATAAATCTAAATCGAAATGTTGACTTTGCAATTTAAATTACTCCCTTTTAACAGATGGTTATTAATTTTTCTAATGTAATAATATCATATTTATTAGCGTGTTGTCAAGTTAAAATAAATATTTATAATAATAAAATATAACTTTATATATAGTAATCGATATTACATGGTTAATTGGAATGATTATATATTAAAAGATGTATTGCTAATTCCCAATTACAGAAAATATTGTTATAATAGAGTTACATTTACAATATGCATATGCGTAAAGTATATGATTAAATTTTAATTGTATGGAAGGGAGGAATCGTTGACTAATCTGGTGAAGTCTAGTGTACAAAGGTCAACGAATATAATTTGTCGAAAGAAAGAGTACTTGTAGTAGATGATGAAATTGAATTGGCTGAAATAACTAGAGATTATTTACAAAATGAAGGCTTTGAGGTTTATTTGGCTTATGATGGTGAAAAGGCATTAATAAGCTTTGAAAAATATAATCCTAAACTTGTTATATTAGATATAATGCTTCCTAAAATTGATGGGATGGAGGTATGTAGAACTATACGAGCTATGTCTGCTATACCTATTATAATGCTCAGTGCTAAAAGTAGTGACATAGATAAAATACTAAGCCTTGGACTTGGAGCGGATGATTATATGACCAAGCCTTTTAGTCCAGGGGAGCTTGTGGCAAGGGTAAAAGCTCAACTTAGAAGATATATACATCTTTCAGCACTTATTGAAAAAGACAATGAAAGTGTTCGCTTTGGCAGTTTAGTTATAGATACTAAAGCTTATAATACATCTATAGATGGAAAGAATATTAATTTAACTGCTAAGGAGTTTGAACTTTTAAATTTTATGGCTCATAATCCATCACAAGTTTTTACTAGAGAACAGTTATTTAATAAGATTTGGGGCTTTGATGAATATGGTGATTTAAACACAGTAACAGTGCACATACGGAAAATAAGAGAAAAAATTAAAAAAAGTGATTCTAGTCCAGTTTATATAAAGACTGTTTGGGGAGTAGGATATAAATTTGATGGTGAAAGCGATGAGAAATAGCGTAGAACATCAAATTAAAATTTTTATTTTTAGCATAATTAGCATATTATCCATATGCGCTTTTCTTGCTGTATTAAATATGTATTTTATATTTAAAAACAACACAGGCATTTTAACTAGCAACCAAGCTAGAATTATTACTAACGAGACTGTAAATTTTGTTGAAAAAAATTATTATAATATAGAAAAAAATCAAAAATTAAATATACAGTTAAATAATAAACTTAAAAATATTAAATCGTCCTTACTTCTAATAGATAGTAGTGGTAAAATAATCTATTCTTATCAAAACAACAGTAAGGCTGTTGGGCAGTATGTAAATATAAAAGAGCAATTACATTATGATGAGAATTTTCAAGTTAATAATCCTAGCTGTTTAAAGTTTACCTTTCCTGTAATTGTAGAAAAAAATCAAGTTGGTAATGCAATTTTTAATATATCCTATGAAACTATAATGAAAACATCAAATTTCTATAAAATATTATTAGGATTAACACCTATATTTTTAGGAGTATTTTTTGTGATATTAATTACAATTTTCATATATTTAAGTATAAAAAGAGAAATAACAATTCCTTTAAAGGAATTAAACAAGGCTTCTGAGTACATTTCAAGGGGAAAATTAGATGAACGAATAAAATACAACTCAGATACTGAAATAGGTAATTTTGCAGAGGCATTTGACAGAATGCGAGAAGAGTTAAAGGATTCCCTTGAAAAGCAACAAGCTTTAGAAAAATCAAGAAAAGAATTAGTAGCATGTATATCCCATGATTTAAAAACTCCAATTACATCAATCAAGGCTTATGTGGAAGGTATACAAGATGGTATTGCTAAGGATGGAGAGATGATGAATAAATATCTGACAATTATAAAGAAAAAGACAGAGAGCCTTTCAAAGCTAATTGATGATCTTTTTCAACATTCACAAGCAGAATTAGGAGAGTTAAAAATAAACAAGGAAGAACAGTATAGTTATGAATTGTTAACTCGTATTTTAGAACCTATAAAAATGGAGTTTATACAGTCTGAGGTTAAGTTTTGCATAAGAGAAAATATACCCGATGTACTTGTAAATGTAGATGCAAGAAGAATAGAACAAGTAATTTTAAATTTGATACAAAACTCGAAGAAATACACATCAACAGGAGACAATATTTATTTTAGTGCTTTTTTAGAGGAAGAGCATTTGAAAATATCCGTAAAAGATACAGGATTTGGGATTGACCCCGTGGATATCCCTTTTATTTTTCAAAAATTCTATAGGGGAGAAAAATCACGCTCTCGAGATTTTGGTGGTGCGGGGTTAGGGCTTTCTATTTGTAAAAATATAATAGAATCCCACGGAGGACATATTTTTGTTGAAAGCACATTGGGAAAAGGAAGTAATTTTTATTTTACTATTCCAAAGGCTTAAAAAGTAAAGTGTTTTTGTTTACTTAATATGGGAGGGCCTTAATGAGAAATGCAATAATAAAAACAAAGGATTTATGTAAAACTTATTATGAAAACGGAAAAGGGTTTAATGCTATAAAGAATATAAATTTAGAGATATATGAAAATGAATTTACTGTTATTATGGGAAGCTCCGGATCTGGAAAATCAACTCTTTTATATTTGCTCAGTGGTTTAGATAGCGTAACCGCAGGCGAAGTTTGGTTTAAGGATGAACTCATTATAAATTATAATGATAAACAACATTCTGAATTTAGACGTAAAAGCATAGGATTTATATTTCAATCCGTAAATCTAATAGCTGATTTATCTATATATGAAAATGTAATAGTTGCAGGATATTTAGGAGAATATAATAAAAATAAAGTAGAAAAAAAAGCTTTGAATATATTAAAAATGTTAGAACTTGAACAGAATCTTTATAGATATCCATCTCAAGTTTCAGGAGGTGAGAAACAAAGAGCAGCTATAGCTAGAGGAATAATAAACTCACCACAGCTTTTATTTGCAGATGAACCTACAGGATCTCTAAATTCTTCTCAAGGAGAAAATGTTTTAAATATAATGACCGATTTAAATTGTAATGGACAAACTATTATTATGGTTACCCATGACTTAAAAGTAGCTAGTAGGGCAGATAGAATCTTATTTCTAAAAGATGGGAGAATAGACGATGAGCTAAATCTTCCTAAATATAATATAAATAATAAAGTAGAAAGAGAAAAGATTATCTTTTCATATTTAACAGACAAAGGATGGTAGTGTTGAAAAGCGTATTTTTAATAGTTTGTAAAAATATAAAGAACAAAAAGTCGCAGAGTATATTAATTTGCATAACTATGATGATTTGTGCAGTAATATTTGCTACTTCATTAGGGATGATTAAAACTATTAAAGATTCTATTTGGAAAATTTATAAGGAAACTAATGCATCACATGATCTTATAATTTTCAATGGAGCCAAGCATAAAGAAGATGAAATAGAATCTTGGTGGAGGAATCAAAAAGAAGTAGAGAATATACAGCTGTTTAAGACTTATTTAAATAATTCAAAAATCAAAACTAAAAATGATAACAAATCTTTGATAGTACAGTTGGTAGAATTACCTTATACAGAACCTAAAGTAGATAAGCTAATTATTGTAAAGGGAGAGAAAAAAATTACTCCTAAACATAATGAGATATGGATACCTACTAATTGTGCTAGAGAAAATAATATTCATATAGGAGACAATTTAGAAGTTTTAGTAGGCAGCAAAAAGTTTAATATGACAGTGGGTGCTGTAGTTGTAGACCCAGAATTTAGTGTGCCACTTATAAGTCCATCAAGAATTTGGTTAGCTCCAGGAGAACTTTCAAATATGATCCCTAAAGGGGAGAGTTATTCATTTACTCTAGGAGTAAGATATAATGAGCCATCAAATGAACCCATAGTATGGAGAAGTTTCAAAGATAATTTAGGTGTACCTTTTACAGGTACAAAAATAAATATAAGTGTATTTACTTCTATATATGAGTTTCAATATGAGCTTATAGATAAGGTGCTTATTATTTTTTCTATTATTATAACTATATTAGTGCTGTTTATTACAGCATTTACTATAAAAAACTCAATATTATCTGATTATAAATGTATAGGCGTATTAAAGGCTATAGGATTTTCCTCTAAAAACATTATTACTATATATGTAAGTCAAGTTTTTTCTATGGCGTTAATTTCTATACCTATGGGTATATTTATAAGTTATTTTATAATAAAGGAAATGATAAAAAGTGTTACTTTTTCTTTAGGTATAAATCATATTAAACAATCTCTTATATATCCGTTTATTTCAACTTTTTTAATTTTAACTATATTTATTTTAGTAGTTGCTTACATAAGTTCTTCAGGAGCAGAAAATATAAATCCTGCACAAGCTATAAAGGATGGGGTGCCAATAGAAAAAATAAACAGAAAATCAATACCAAGTTTTATGAGTCTTAAAAAATTCCCATTAAATATAGCTTTAGCTGTGAAAGAAATTTTAAATAATAAAAAAAAGTCCGTATTTCTTTTGTTTAATGGAATTATAACTGTATTTGTATTTGTATTTTCTATAAATTTGTATAATTCACTATTAAATTTTAATTCAAATAGAGCTTCTTGGGGAGATAGCAATAGCCAAATAAGCATAGAAAGATTTAAAATTGGTACTGAAGAACTATCAGATAGCCAGCTAAAGGATATACTTAAAACTAAGAGTGAAATTAAAGATGTAATTCCACTAGGAATGTATGCAAATACATTTTTAGGAGATGAAGAAAAAAAAGATTTAGATGTATTTTATGCTTACACTTTTGATGGTGATATGGACAGTATAGGAATAAAAAATATTATAGGAAGAAATCCCAAAGAAGAAAACGAAATTTCAATGGCAGTAAACTCAAGCAAAGTCTGCAATAAAAAGGTAGGAGATTATATAAGCATATGCATAAATGGACAAAAATGCAGTTTTTTAATTACTGGTATATATCAATCTATTTCTAATAGCGGTCATGGTTATAGAATTCAAAGCTCTGTTATAAAAAGATTAGATACAGATTTTATAGAGAAGTATTATGAGATAAACTTAAAACCAAATGAATCTATAGAGAAATTTGTGGGAGATTTAAACTATAGCTTAAAGGATAAAATAGGTATAGCAGAAAATAACAGTTGTGGATATGGGGTTCAGCCTTACGTAAAGGCTACTAATTTAATGATAGGTCTTTTAGTTATAGTTTCTATAGTGCTTATTTTCTTAAATATTTTTAATGGAACCCTAATTAGCATATATGAAAATAAGAAAAAAATTGGAGTATATAAAGCTATAGGTATAAGTGCTAAAAGTATAAGAGTATCAATTGTATGTAAAAATACTTTAACCATAATAGTGAGTTTTTTTATTGGTATCCCACTTGGACTTAATATTTCACCTAAAATATTAGATTTGCTTTTAAGTAAGTCTGGTATAGTAGAATTCCCATTTATAATATGGAAAACAGGAACTTTTTCGATTATACCAATTTGTTTTATAATCTTATTCTTAGCCACATGGATACCATCCGCTAAAGTGACTAAAATAAATATAAGAAATCTCATTCAATAGAAAAAGCACATATTTTATCTGTTTTGATATAATATAATGAGATAATTATCTTTGTGCTATAACATAAAGCATGAAGGGAGATTTTACTTAAAATGAATGAAAAAATACACAAAAACAGATGGCGTATATTGGGAGTTGTATTACTAGGGCCATTTATGGCTACTATAGATAGTAGCATTGTGAATGTAGCATTGCCAGTAATGGCAGATAAATTATCCGTGGGAATAAATACTATACAATGGGTAGTTACTAGCTATTTAATTGTCATTTCTGCATTGGTACTCATGTTTGGGAAAATTGCAGATATAATAGGGAAAAGTGTAGTATTTCAATATGGATTTCTAATATTTTCTCTAGGCTCTTTTATGTGTGGTATTTCAAAAACTGCAAGTTTTCTAATATTATCAAGAGTAGTTCAAGCATTTGGAGCAGCTATGTTTATGTCGTCTAATCAAGGCATTATAGCATCAGTATTTCCTAAGAATGAAAGGGGTAGGGCACTTGGGTTTTCAGCAACTACTGTAGCATTAGGCACAATGCTTGGACCGCCTATTGGGGGAATTATGGTAGAAGCTTTTAACTGGCAATCAATATTCTTGATTAACATACCCATAGGTATAATAGGATATTTTATTGGAAGAATTATATTACCTAGAAAAGAAATTATAGAAAAGTCAGAAAAGTTTGATTTAAAAGGAGGCTTTATATTTATAGTTTTTATTGTATGTTTGTTTTGGAGTATGTTAAGTGGAGAAAAATTAGGTTGGGAAAATAGAAATATAATAGCTTCATTTTTAATAAGTATTATATGTTTAATTTCTTTTTATTTTGTAGAAAAAAATACAAAAAATCCCATTATAGATTTTGCAATATTTAAAAACAAACTTTTCACTGTAAGCATATTCTGTGCATTTGTTTCTTTTGCAGTAATTTTCTGCAACAACATAATACAACCTTTTTATTTACAATATGTAATGGAAATATCACCTGCTAAGGCAGGAATTTTAATGATAGTTTTCCCTTTAAGTGCGGGAATAGTTGCACCAGTCAGTGGATATGCTTCAGATAAAATAGGGTGTGAGGTGTTAACATTTTTAGGACTTTTAATTACTACGGTGGGAGCTTTAACTATAGGGTTTTTAAATACTTCATCTTCTTATTTTGATATAGTAATTAGCATTGCAATACTAGGAATAGGGAATGGCATGTTTCAATCTCCTAATAACTCTATTGTAATGTCATTAGTGCCTAAAAATAAATTAGGGGTAGTAGGCAGCATAAATGCATTAGTTAGAAATATGGGAATGGTGTTTGGAATAGCATTTTCAGTAACCCTTCTTCATAATAGAATGAGTGCAAAAATAGGGTACAAAGTATATAACATTATAAAAGGGAGACCAGATGTGTTCTTATATGGAATGAAAATGGTGTATTTATCTGCAGCTTTAATGTGTTTTATAGGAACAATACTTACTGCTTTTAGAATTATAAAGTTACGTGAAAGTGTTAAATAAAAATATAGATTAGTAAATTTACTAATCTATATTTTTATTTAACTAATTTAATAGGAATTTTTCAGAATTAAAATTCAAAACCATATTTCTTAAATACATTTTTAGCTTCATCAGAGCTTAAATACTCCATAAACTTTTTAGCTTCCTCTTTATTTTTGCTTGAAGTTATAATTGCTTCTGGATACACAATAGGTTTATGAAGATTTTCATCAAACACTTGTGCTATAAAGCAATTCTTTAAGTTTACAGCATCTGAATTATAAACTATACCCGCAGCACATTCACCCTTTTCAACATAAGTGGCTACCTGAGTAACATCTTTTCCATAAACAAACTTAGAGTTAAGCTTGTCCCACATATTTAATTTAGTAAGGGTTTCTTTAGCATATTGTCCAGCAGGAACAGAAGCAGATTCTCCTATGCTTAGTTTTACGTTATTATTTTCAACATCTTGGATTTTTTTGATTTTATCTTTATAATCATTAGAAAGTATAAGTACAAGTTTATTTTTAAGTAAATTATTTTTAGAATCTTTTTCTATTAAGTTATTTTTCTCAAGATCAGTCATCTGTTTTACTCCAGCAGAAACAAATAAGTCTACAGAGGCACCTTGTTCTATTTGCTTTTGCAAAGCACCTGAGGAACCAAAATTAAATGTAAGTTTAATATTGTTTTTCTCTTCAAATTTTGGCTTAAGCTCATTTAAGGCATCCCTTAAGCTGGCAGCAGCAGAAATTGTTATAGGTTTAGCTTCTTTAGAAGACTTTCCACTACAAGCTGTTAGACCTGCAAATGTTAAAAAGAGCATGAGTATTGAAAGAATTTTTTTCATAATAGATTTCCTCCCTTAATATGTTATTATAATACTTAAGGCACATTCAAGAAAATAACTAGTCAGTCTGCTAGTCTATTTTGTGTCATACTGCGTCAGCAGAATC
>CAZKOJ010000089.1:0-17870 GCA_964554365.1 uncultured Clostridium sp.
TGATATGCCAGGGTTAATTTTTTGTATTTAGAAATTTGTCAAATTTAAATATTTATTATATAAGTTAGTTGGAAACTATAGATGTGGGAGAAATTATATGAATTTATATTTTGTAAGACATGGAGAAACTGAACACAATAAAAATAAATGTTATTATGGCAGAACAAATATATCCATTATGGAAACTGGTATTATTCAATCAAAAAAAGTTTTGGAAATATTAAAGGATATAAATTTTAATAAAGTATATTTAAGTGATATGAAAAGAGCTGAAGAAACAGCTGATATTATAACAAATAATAGAGGATATAACACAATTAAGGATTCAAGAATAAATGAAAGAGATTTTGGAGTATTTGAAGGAAAAAATTATGATGAAATAAGAGAACTTTATCCAGATGAATGGAAGCTTTGGTGTGAAGATTGGAAAAATACATCACCACCAAAAGGAGAAAGTTGTGTTGAAGTTTATTCTAGAGTTAAAGATTTTATGGATGATATTTTAAAATCTAATGAGGAGAATATTCTTATTGTAACTCATAGTGGGGTTATAAGATCGGTATATTGCTATGTATTAGGAAGTAATATAGATTTTTTTTGGAAGTTCGGTTCTAAAAATGGAGATATAACCGTTTTAAAGTATGAGTATAAAAATTTATATATAGATAGTATAATTCATGTGTAAAAAATAAAGGGGGAGATGGTTACTATGAAAAGAACATTAGTTACTATAAAAAAGGTATTTTTTGATTTCTTATTAATGGTTCAGTTTTTTACTAGAATTCCTGTAAATATTAATTTACCTTGTGAAAAACAAGATTTTAGAATAGGAGCTATATTTTTACCTATTGTGGGATTAATAATAGGAGGTATACAATGGAGTATATATAAAATTCTCATAAACATATTACCTATTAATGTATCAGTGGTTGTAGTTATTTTAGCTGGAGTTATTCTTACAGGAGCCCTTCACATAGATGGTTTTGGAGATACTTGTGATGGATTTTTCGCTTTTAAAGGCAATGAAAAAATAATTGAGATAATGAAGGATAGCACAATAGGAACTTATGCTTGTATTGCTATAATAATGAATTTTCTCTTTAGATATGCACTGTTGTCATTTATAGTTATTAAGTTTTCTATAGCAATAATAGTAGTACCTGTTATATCTAGAATTTCTACTGTATTTATAGCATTTATAGGAAAAACAGCTAAAAGTACAGGTACAGGTAATTTTTTCATAGGTAACGTAGGTAAAAAACAATTTTTTATAAGCTTAATACTAACTTTAGTAGTTCTAATATCAATAATGAACCCAAAGTATGTAATAATTTTAATTACTGCAAGTATAATTCTAACATTTATGTTTAACTTATTTTGTAAAAGCAGAATAGGTGGTCTTACAGGGGATACCTTAGGAGCCAGCAATGAATTAAATGAAATATTTGCATTGATTCTTATCGCTATGATATTAAAGCAGTGTTGGTAAAAAAATTATTATGTTAGGAGTATGAAAATGGGAAAAATAATTTTGGTTACTGGTGGAAGTAGAAGTGGAAAAAGCACTTTTGCAGAAAAATTATTAGAGAATAAAGAAGACGTGTTATATATTGCTACAGCTATAGGTACAGACAAAGAAATGGAAAAAAGAATAGAGAATCATAAAAGTCGTAGAAATAAAAAATGGGCAACACATGAAGGGTTTAAAGACTTAGATGAGATTTTAAAAAAATATACAAATAAGTATGTAATGTTAGAGTGCGTAGGTACTATGATTACTAACTTAATGTTTGAAGAAAGTCATGACTTTGATAATATATCATTGAATGAGATAGATAAAATGGAAAATGTCATAAAAAACGAAGTGAAAAAATTAATTAAAACTGCAAAAGAAAGACAAAAAGAATTAATAATTGTTACAAATGAGGTTGGGTGGTCTTTAGTACCAGAGTATAAACTTGGAAGAATTTTTAGTGATGTTTTAGGACATATAAACCAATTTATAGGAAGTTTAAGTGATGAAGCTTATATGGTAGCGTGTGGTTTTCCTATAAAACTCAAATAAACAAAATATTAAATGAGGGCAAAAAGTATGATGAAATTAATAAAAAAAATAAGTTTTATAATTCTCAGTTTAATCTGCATTACATCATCTTTATTTTTTTATGGATGTACAAAAAAAAATATGGAACCTGTTGAAAAGACAGAATACATGTTAGGAACTATTTGTTCTATAACGGTGTTTGATGGTAATAAAGATCAAGCTATTAGTGCGGCATTTAAAAGAATTAAAGACATAGAAAATAAAATGAGTGTTAATAAAGAAGGAACTGAACTTGATGCTATTGGAGATAAGGCAGGAAAAGACTATGTTAAAGTATCGGATGATACCTTGTATGTTTTACAAAAAGGAAAATATTACTCAGAGCAGTCAGGTGGAGTATTTGATATTACTGTAGGACCGTTGGTTAAGCTCTGGGGAATAGGTACTGATAAAGCTAAAGTACCTTCTTTAGAAGAGATAAATGAAAAAAAAGCTTTAATAAATTATAGAAATTTAATTATAGATGAAAAAGATAAAAAAGTAATGCTAAATAAAGCTGGTATGAGTTTGGACTTAGGCGGTATTGCAAAAGGATATGCAGCAGATGAAGCTGCAAGAATATTAAAAGAAAATGATGTCAAACATGCTATTGTGAACCTTGGAGGTAATATACTAGCCATTAATGATAATCCAGAAGGTCGCCCATGGGGAATAGGTATACAAAATCCTTTTGAACCAAGAGGAGGCACAGAAAATGCATTAGGTGTAGTAAATGTTTCTAATAAAACTGTTGTTACATCAGGTATATATGAAAGATTTGTTGAAAAAGATGGTAAAAAATATCATCATATTTTAAACCCATTTACAGGATATCCAATGGATAACTCTCTTGCAAGTGTTACTATAGTTACAGATGTGTCTATTGATGCAGATGCTGCTACTAAAAATATATTCTTCAAAGGAATAGAGAAAGGTCCAGAGTATATTAAAACTTTAAAAGGAGTAGAGGCTATATTTGTAACTAAAAATAAAGAAGTTTATGTAACAGATGGTTTAAAAGAAAATTTTAAACTTACAAATAATGAATTTAAATTGTTGAATAAAAAAAATAATAATAGTTGATATATAAATAACTAAGTATTACAATTACAATATGACAAAAATGTGACCTTTTGAATTTACTTTAAAATAAAAATATAATAAATTTAAAAGGTAGGTACATACTAAGGTTAGTACTGTAAATAAAGAAAGGTGAGGTATATAATTATGGAAAGAATAACTAAGGATATGACAATTGGTGAAATTATTAGATTAAATCCCAAAAGTGCAGAGACTTTAATGACTTTTGGAATGGGATGTGTAGGATGTCCTTCAGCACAAGGTGAAACATTAGCAGAAGCTGCTCAAGTTCATGGAATTGATGTTGAAAACTTAGTAAGGGCATTAAATGCTTTAGATAGATAAGTATAAAAGGAACAATAATAAATAGAACATATAATTATATGTATAAAAAATCATAGGATTTGTCCTATGATTTTTTATATATAGGGCACGCAATTAGGTAGAATACGTAAAAGTAACTAATTAGATATCTTAGATACATTTTATTTACAGTTATCTTTATCTCTATAGTCACAACCTACACAATTATTGCTGCATGATTCTAAATGAATCATAACATAAGTATTTTTTAAAGACTTTCCAATGTCACTTTCTACTATATCACAAATATCATGAGCATGTTTTATAGACATGTCTTGTGGAAAAACTAGATGCAAATCTATATACTTAGTGCTTCCAGATTTTCTAGTTCTAAGATCATGAAAGTCACAGTATACAGCACTATGTTTACCAATAGCAATTTTTACAGCGGTTATTTCATCATCAGATAGCTTTACATCTAAAAGTGGATTAAAAGCTGTTTTTAAAAGTTCATAAGATTCTTTTAAAATAAATATAGCAACTATAATAGCAACGATAGGATCTAAAAAATGTAATTTTGTAATCCAAATTAGTAGCAAGCCACTACCAACACCAAGGGACGTATATACATCAGCTTTTAAATGAAGAGCATCTGCCTCTAAGGCTATAGAATCTTCTTGTTTCGCAATCTTATATATTTTTTTTGATACTACATAGTTTACAGCAGCCGAAATAAACATGACTATAAACCCTAGGCCTAATGAACCAACAGCTTCAGGATGAGTGAGCTTTTTAACGGCTTCCACTATTATCCAAATAGAAGCTGCGAAAATAAGCAAAGCTTCTAGTACGCCTGATATATTTTCAACTTTACCATGTCCATAAGGATGATCTTCATCTGCTGGTTTATCAGATATTTTAACAGAGAAAAAGGCGATAATTGAAGCTGCTAAATCCATTGTTGAATGTATGGCTTCGGATAAAATACTCACTGAGCCTGAAAATATGCCTACAAACATTTTCATTAATATGAGACATGAGTTAGAAAGTATAGAAAGTTTTGCAACTTTTATTTTTGAATTCATTTATAAAACCCTCCTATAAATTACCTTGCATTATCATTTGATAACAAACTATATATAATAATAACTGTATAACTCCTAAAAGTCAACAGTTTCGGAATTGAAATATTTTATCAATTGATAAAGAGTTTTAATATCGTTTTAATTTTTTATTAGTATTTGTAAAATTTTCAATTATATTTATTAAGTATTGTAGATTCAAGTATAGGGCAAAATATTTTTGAGGTGAGATATTATGGCTTGGAATATAAAAAAATTTTTAATAGGAACACCGTTAAAATCTGAAGATATACATCATGAAAAGTATAATGTATTTAGAGGATTACCTATACTTTCAAGTGATGCGATATCTTCTGTAGCTTATGCAGGAGAAGAAATATTATGGGTGTTAATTCCAGTGATTGGTATATTGGCTTATGAATATATGTTTTATGTGGCCATAGCTATTGTAGTGCTTTTGTGTATTTTGGTATTTTCGTACAGACAGACTATAGATAGCTATCCTAACGGTGGAGGTTCTTATAAAGTATCCAGAGAAAATTTGGGAGATAACTGGGCATTGATAGCTGGTGCAGCATTAGCTATAGATTATGTACTCACTGTTGCAGTAAGTTCAAGTGCAGGCACAGCAGCTATAACATCTGCAATTCCTACATTTTTACCGTATAAAGTGGTCATAACTATATTAATAATTGTACTTATGACTATAGGAAATTTAAGAGGAATAAGAGAGTCAGCCAAGTTATTTAGTTTGCCTACGTACCTATTTATATTTTTATCTATAGTAATGGTGGTATATGGAGTAGTAAAGTTTCATGTTTGGGGGTATGTACCAATCCAAAAGGAAGCTGTGCCTAAGGTTATGGGAGATTTAACTGTAATTCTTATTTTAAGGGCATTTGCAGCAGGATGTACGGCTTTAACAGGTGTAGAGGCTATAAGTGATGGAATTCCTAATTTTCAGCAACCAGCACAAAAAAATGCTAAAAGAGTTTTAACATTACTTACATTAATTATAGTAGTTATATTTGGTGGAATGTCATATCTTGCTACTATATATCAAGCTATACCTACTTTAGATAAGACAGTTATATCAGAAATTGCAGAACTGGTATTTGGTAAAAATATAATGTTTTACTTAATGCAAATATCCACAACTCTTATACTTATAATGGCTGCTAATACTGCTTTTTCAGATCTACCATTATTATTGTCTTTTATAGCTAAGGATGGGTATGCACCAAGACAGTTTTTAAGAAGAGGAGATAGATTAAGTTATTCCAATGGTATAGTAGTTCTGGCGTTTATGGCTATATTGCTTACTATAATATTCAAAGGAGAAACTCATTTCCTTTTACCACTTTATGCTGTTGGAGTATTTATATCATTTACACTATCTCAGACTGGTATGGTGGGAAAGTGGATAAAAGGCAAAGAAAGTGGATGGATACATAAAGCTTTGATAAATGGTATTGGAGCTTTAATAACATGTATTACTGCCATAATAATAGGTTATACTAAATTTTTACATGGAGCTTGGATTGTATTTTTATTAATACCTTCCATAGTTTATATAATGAAAAAAACAAGAAAACATTATGATGAAATTGCAGAACAACTTAGTATGGAAAAACAAGATTTGCCTGAATTTAATAAAGAAAAGCTAAAGCATTTTATAGTGCCTATTGGAGGATTAAATAAATCTGTAGTAAAGACATTAAATTATGCAAAATGTTTATCAGATGATATTGTAGCTTTTCATGTATCAGTTGATGATGAGGAGACTGAAAAGCTTAAGAAAAAATGGAAATATTATAATATATCTGTTCCTTTGGTAATAAAAAAATCTCCTTATAGAGAAATAAGAAAACCACTTATGAAATATATACTTTCAGAAGAATATCCTTCTAATTCTATAGATATAGTTACTATAGTAATGCCGCAATTCATTGTTAAAAATTGGTGGGAAAATATACTTCATAATCACACAGCACTGGTTTTAAAAAACACACTTCTAAAAGAGAAGAATATAGCAGTTATAACAGTGCCGTATATTATAAAGACAAAAAGAAAAGTTTAAATCATTGATAATTGTGCCTAGTTTAGTTATACTGAATTAAGCACAATTATTGTATGAAAGGAAGATTCAAATGAATAAAGTAATAGAAATAATAAAAAGCAGAAGAAGCATTAGAAAATATTCTGAAGAACAAATTAAAGATGAAGAACTCAATACCATAATTGAGGCAGCAACTTTTGCACCAAGTGGACATAATGATCAACCATGGCATTTTACTGTTTTGCAAAATAAAGAGTTAATGGATTATACATCAGAAAAAACTAAAAAGCTTATGACACAATCCGATGAAGAATGGATAGTAAAAATGGGGATAAATGAAAAGTTTCATCTTTTTTATAATGCACCTACAGTTATAATTATTTCAGGAAGAAAAGATGCGCATTCTTCGCTTATAGATTGTTCAGCTGCAACACAAAACATGCTTTTAGCAGCAGAAAGTTTAAATATAGGTTCTTGTTGGATAGGTCTTATAGAATTCTTTTTTAATGATAAAGAAGAAGTTAAAAAGTTAAACATACCTGAAGGACATACTCCTTATTATGCAGTAACTTTAGGTTATAAAATGACATCAACTAATATGAGAGCCCTTGAAAGAAAGAAAGGCTTGGTAAATTATATAAAATAAAAGAAGGTGTAGGAATGAAATTAAGTAAATTTACAATTACATCATTATGCATATTAGTTTCTATTCTAATGTTAGGATGCTCACAAACAAATTCTAAAAATGAATCTAAAAATGAACCTAAAAAATTTCAAGCTGTAGATGAAAAAACACTACAAGATCCTACTAATCCCATGGTAACAATAAATATGGAAAATGGAGATGTAATTAAATTAGAACTTTATCCTAAATTAGCACCTAATACTGTAAATAATTTTATTTACTTAGTAAATAAAGGGTTCTATAATGGATTAACATTTCATAGAGTTATACCTGGGTTTGTAATACAAGGTGGATGTCCAAAAGGCGATGGTACTGGAGATCCAGGATATAAAATAAAAGGAGAGTTTGCTGAAAATGGATTTACTAGCAATGGATTAAAACATACAAAAGGTGTGATTTCAATGGCTAGAGCTCAAGAAAATGATTCAGCGGGTTCACAATTTTTTATTATGCATGGAGATTCGCCAAATCTTGATGGTAAATATACTGCGTTTGGAAAAGTTGTTAAAGGAATAGATGTTGTAGATAAAATTGTTTCTGTAGACAAGGATTCTAGTGATAAGCCTAAAACACCACAGATTATGAAAAAAGTAACAGTAGATTCTTTTGGTAAAAAATATAATGATCCTGAGGTTATTAAATAGACTATATTTGGACAAGATTGGGGAGAATCAAAGTGAATGATAGAGAATTTTTTAATAGCTTAGCAGAAAAATGGGATAGTATATGTCATCATGATTTTAAAAAAATACAGAATATAGTTAGCTTATCTGGAGTAAAGAAAAATTCTAAAATATTAGATGTGGGTACAGGAACAGGGGTATTAGTACCATATCTTTTAGAATCCTTTCCACAACATATTACTGCAATAGATGTGTCTGAAAATATGATTAAAGTTGCAAAAAAAAAGATAAATGACTCAAGAGTGAGTTTTATAGTGAAAGATTTTTTTCAGTTAGAAGTACAGTCTTTTGATTATATTTTCTTTTATTCTGTTTATCCTCATTTTTTAGATAAAGAAGCATTATTTATGCATGCAAAAAAACTTCTAAAAAAGGATGGAAAAATTGTAATTGCCCATTCTGAAAGTAAAGAAAAGATAAACTCAATACATAGACAAAAAGAAGCAGTTAAAGATCATATGCTTTTATCGGCAAATATCACTGCTGAATTTATGTCAAAATATTTTAAGGTTGAGTCTACAATTGACAATGATGATATGTATTATATATGTGCATCAAAATAAAAAAAGTATAGAGACAGGTACATACGATATCTGTCTCTATACTTAAATTTAATTTCTACATACTTTCTACAAAACCTTCGCCTACTACCTCATGTACTTCACTAACCGTAATAAATGCCTTTTCATCAACATCTTTTATATAATCTTTTAATTTTAAGAATTGCTTTCTATCTAAAACTGTAGTTATAACTTCACGTTCGTTATTCCTATAAGCTCCTTTTGCATAATATATAGTGGCACTTCTATCAAGGTTTTCAACTATATAATTTTTAATTTCTTCGCCTGCAGTGCTTATTATAGCTAATTGCTTATAAGTGTTAAGGCTCCTTATTACATTATCAATAATAGTTGAATTAATTAGCACACCTAATATTGCGTACATACCCTTGTCCACTCCAAATACTAGTGCTGCAGCAATGGTGATTATAATATCTGCGGCTAGAACAGATTTTCCTATGCTGATTTTAGAGTATTTGTTTATTATTTTAGCAATAATGTCAGTTCCACCTGTAGATGCATTTTGATTAAAGACTATGGCCATTCCTAATCCTGAAATCAAAACACCAAATATAAGTTGAACAAGTATATCATTGCTTAAGGGATGAACCTTAGGATAAAATTTTTCTAAAAGTAATATCAATCCGGATACTGAAAAACTACAAAATATTGTTTTACCTCCAAATACAGGACCTATAACAATTATTCCAGTTGTAAATAAAATAACTTCCATTCCCATCATTAATATACCAAGAGGAATGTTTGGAAAAATACTATTTATAATTATAGCAGCACCACTTATTCCTCCAGCAGCTATTTTATTTGGAGCAAGGAAAAAATAAGTTCCAAATGCAACCAAGAATGCACCTAACAAAATCAAGAAAAAGCTCTTAAAATTTTTCTTCATAAATAATCCTCCTTCTATTCTACTCACTAAAAAGAGCACATAAATCCAGGTAAAAGCACCCTTAGATTTATATGCTCTCATTACACAAATACAAAACAAGTACTGTGTTAATGTCTTTTCAATAGTTCAATAAAAATCCAAACTTAAGATAATATTAACATATCTTTGAATTAATTGTCAATAGATTTAATTTGCCTTATGAATTGACAGAAAAATAAAAATATAATAAAATTAAAATGAGTATTTACTCATTTTAAGTGAGTACTTACTATTAAAATTTAAGATAAAGGAGTGGTATGGTGGATTTAAAAGGTTGTGAACTTAAAGAAAATATTGAAAAGCTTCTATCTTATGAAGGAACTATGGAAGAAAACATAACTAAAAGGCAGTGGCAAATACTAGATGCAGCTACAAAAATTTTTTCGCAAAAAGGGTTTCAAGGTAGTAGAACTAGCGAAATTGCCAAAGAAGCAGATGTGGCAGAAGGTACAATATTTAGATATTACAAAAGCAAAAAAGATTTACTTATGGGACTTCTAATACCTTTAATTATAAAATTTTTCAGACCTCTAGTTCTTAAATCAGCAGAAAGAATAGTAGAAAATCAGGAAAATAAACCTATAGATCAAGTTATGGAAAATTTGTTATTGGACAGATTAAATCTAATAAAAGCAAATTTACCGTTAATTAAAACCATATTTGTTGAAGCTACATATAATCCAGAACTTCTAGAAACTGTTAGGAAGGATTTAGCGCCTAAATTTATTCCTTTTATAAATGCTTTTGTAGAGCAAAATATAAAAAAGGGAGATTTTAAAGAAAAAGAATCTATGTTAATAACGAGAAGCATTATGAGTTTATTGATGGGATATATAGTACTTGGAAATGTCTTCCCAGCATTTTTTAGTAGTGATAATGACGAAGAAGAAATAAAAAAAATAGTGGATATATTATTGAATGGAGTTGGAAAATAGATAGAAGGAAGTGAAATAATGAATAAAAAGAAAGTTGTAAAATTTATAATTTTATTTGTGATACTAGTATTTTCTATGTTTTTTATAATTAGATCATTGAAGGGTGATCAATCTGATGATTTTGTGTACTTTGGAACTGCTGAAGCAGATAAAATTAATGTAGATGCTGAAACCTCAGGTAAAATTAGTGAAATTAAAGTTAAAGAAGGAGCTAAAATTAAAGCCGGTGAATTAGTAGCAATAATAGCCTATGATGAAACTTCAACAAAATTACAGGATTCTGAGATTAGCATAAAAAATGCAGAGAATGAACTGGCAAAAATTCAAGAGGGAAGTAGGTCAGAGGAAATAAAAGCGCAACAGGCAGTAGTTAGACAGATTCAATCTTTAGTAAAACAGGGTGAAACAACTATAAATACTACACAAAATAATATAAGTTCTAGTGAAACTAATTATAACTATAAGAAAAAGTTATATGATGATGCCGCAAAATTATATGATAGTGGATTAGAATCAAAGTATAAAGTTGATGCTGCTAAAAATGAATTAGACAATGCAGCAAACACTTTAAATAATGCAAAAAGTTCCTTAGATAGTGCCGGGGAACAGTTGAATAATTATAAAGCACAGTTAGATGCAGCTACTGAAAAGTTGAATCTTATAGTAAATGGAGCTACTGAAAGAGATAAAAATTCAGCAGAATATAATGTGGAAAAAGCAAAAAAATCTTATGAGTTATCTAAAATTGCATTAGACAAAAATAATTTAATTTCACCATCAAATAGTATAGTAGAAACTATTAATTTTAAAAAAGGAGAATACGTTACTCCTGGATCTGCTGTAGCTACATTAATTGACAATGAAAACACTTGGGTGAAAATTTATGTGCCGGAAAGTATGCTTCCAAATGTTAAATTAGATAAAGAAGTATTTCTAAAAAGTGACTTTCTTAAGAATAAAACTATAAAAGGAAAAATTGTATATATATCACCAGAAGCAGAGTTTACGCCTATGAATATAGTTACTAAAAAAGATAGAATGAAAATGGTATATGCAGTAAAAGTAAAAATATTAGATAATTTAAATTCAGTAAAACCAGGAATGCTTTTTGATGTGAATTTGAAATAATGGAGGTGTATTATGGAGTATGCTATTTCAATAAAAGGGCTTACAAAAAAATTTGGTGATTTCACAGCAGTTGATAATTTATCATTTGATATTCCTAAAGGAAAAATTTTTGGCTTCTTAGGACCAAATGGTTCAGGAAAATCTACAACTATAAGAATGATATGCGGTGTATTAAAGCCAACAGTAGGTGAAGGAAAAATTTTAGGGTATGATCTTTTAAATGATACAGAAAAGATTAAACAAAATATAGGATATATGTCTCAAAAATTTAGCCTTTATGAAGACTTAACTGTAGAAGAAAATTTAGATTTTTATGGTAATATTTATATGATGACTAAAGAACGGTTAGAAGAGAGAAAAAAAGATCTTATTAAAATGGCAAATTTAAAAGGGAAGGAAAAAAGTTTGGCTGGAACTTTGTCTGGAGGGTGGAAGCAAAGATTAGCATTAGGATGTTCATTAATTCATAATCCTAGTTTACTTATATTAGATGAACCTACAGCAGGAGTAGATCCTGTTTCACGAAGAGAGTTCTGGCATACTATAACTGACCTTGTTAAAGATGGGATTACAGTATTGGTAACTACGCATTATATGGATGAAGCTTCTATTTGTGATATTATTGGCTTTATATACAATAGTAAACTTATAACAATAGATACTCCAGAAAATCTCTATAAACAACATGGAACTGAAAATTTAGAAGAAGTGTTTATAAATTATGTTAAACAGTTCTCTAATAAAGATGTTATATCCTCCTTTAATGATTTGAAGTCATAAGAAAAAGAGGTGATATTGGTGGAATGGAAAAGATTAATAACTGTTGCTAAAAAAGAGTTTATACATATAAGGAGAGATAAAGCCAGTCTTGTTATAGCTTTGATGATGCCAATTATGATGTTGTTACTGTTTGGATTTGCAGTAAATACAGATGTAAATAATGTGGATTTAGCAGTTTATGATGGCAGCAAGACAGTGGAAAGTAGGGAGCTTATAAATAAATTTACTAACTCTTATTATTTTAAGTTGTATGGTGCTGCAGATTCACCAGAAGCAGTAGAAAAGTATATAAGTATGGGTAAGGTAAAGGTGGGTTTAATTATACCAGCTAGCTATACGAAAAATTTAAGAAGAAATTCATCAACAGAAGTTCAGGTACTAGTAGATGGTTCAGATCCTACTATAGCTAGAACAGCCATGTCATATTCTCAACTTATAGGAAATAATTATTCTTTAAAAATAAAGCAGATAGCTACAAAAAAGGTGAATTTAAAGCCATTGGTTCTTTACAATCCAACTTTAGAAAGTAGTAAGTTTAACATACCTGGGGTAATTGGACTTATACTTCAAAATATTACGGTAATACTTACATCTTTTGCTATGGTAAGAGAAAGAGAAAAGGGGACTATAGAACAACTTATTATGACACCGATTACTTCCTTTGAGCTTATAGTTGGGAAACTTATACCATATACGATTATAGGTTTCTTTGACATGATAATTGCATTATTTCTGGGAAATATAATATTTGGAGTCGTAGTTAGAGGAAGTATTACGTTACTTATACTTTTAGGTACCCTATTTCTAATATGTTCTTTATCAATGGGAATGCTTATATCTACAGTTGCAAAAACTCAACTTCAAGCAATGCAGGCATCTATTGCACTGCTACTTCCTAGTGTACTTCTTTCAGGGTTTATGTTTCCAAGAGAGGCAATGCCTAAATTAATATATTATATGAGTAATGTTTTACCTATGACTTATTTCTTGCAGATTTTGAGAGGTATAATTGTTAAAGGTGTGGGGATTTCATATCTTGTGAGTCCAATCATTTCCTTAGTAATTTTAATATTTATAATTGTTGCAGCTACTATGATGAAATTTAACAAAACATTAGATTAAAAAACAGAGTTCACTTCAATAAAGGAAGTGAACTCTGTTTTAATCTAATATTTTTAAAACTTCTACATCATAGTCACCATCTGGTGATTGAACTGTAATCTTTTGGCCAACCTTTAATTTATACAATACCATACCTAAAGGAGATTCAATGCTTATTTTCATGTTTTTAGCATCTGCTTCTACTGAACTTACAAGAGTAACTTCTTCAGTATCATCGATATCATAAAATTTTACAAGTGCTGTTTTGTTAATTCCAAATACATCCTCTTCAGTAGAATCTTCTATTATAACAGCATTCTTTACTTGATTTTCTAACTCTAGTATTCTTGTTTCTGTCATAGATTGGTCCTCTTTAGCAGCACTATAGTCAGCATTTTCACTTAGGTCACCCTGAGCACGAGCAGCCTTTAAAGCGGATTTGATTTCTACTCTTTTAACAGTCTTTAGGTATTCTAATTCATCTTCTAACTTTTTCTTTCCTGTTTCTGTCACCATTAAGTTACGCATTAAAAAATCACCTACTATCTTAAATTCTATTAAATTAACATGTTTTACGTTACTATATTATTATAATATTACTAAATTAATAATACAAGGATATAAACAATAAACTAAATGTCCAAAATAAAGAAACTGCATTGTAATTTTTAAATTTAATAGTTCCAACTATACCATAGATGATTATTTGTACTGTTGCTAAATACATCTATACGATTAGGGACCAAGGGTCAGAAGCTGGTTCAGAGGTTAGAGTTCAGTCTAGATATTGCAAACACTCCACCGTACTTAGAATATATTTGTGAATTTTCTAATGTAAATATCATTTTTGGTAACCGATGATACAGATTAAATATATAATGTGTATTAATATTTAATTAAAGTAAATACTTATATGGGAGGGAATAATTATGGATAAACATTTTATAAAGAATATTGACTTTGCAAAACCATTAGAAATGGAAGGTCTTGTAGATTATCAAGATGGAAGAGTTGTTAGTAGGACTTTAGCACAGGGAAAACCACTTAGCGTTACATTATTTGCCTTTGATAAAGGTGAAGAAATTAGTTCTCATTCAGCAGGTGGAGATGCTATGGTATATATACTTGATGGTGAAACAGAAATAACAATAGGTGATGAAAAGTTTAATGTAAAAAAAGGCGAAACAATAGTAATGCCAGCACATGTACCACACGCACTTTTAGCTACAGAACAATTTAAGATGCTCTTAGTAGTAGTATTTAGCTTAACATAGAATTCATTACCAAATACATTATTAAAAAACAGGGGGAAATTACCCTGTTTTTTAATAATATAGATTTTTATAATAAACTAGAATTGTTAGATTCTAGAAGAGTTTTTTAGTATATTTAAGATCTTGAACTTGAACTAAAGCTTCACCAAAACGTTGGAAATGTACAATTTCTCTAGCCCATAAGAATTTTAAAGGAGCTATTACATCTTGGTCATCAGTTAGATTCATTAGATGTTCATAGGTTGTTCTAGCTTTTTGTTCAGCAGCCATGTCTTCAGATAAATCAGTTATAGGATCTCCAATTGATTGAATATAAGAGGCAGTCCATGGAACACCATTGGCATCTTCAGGAAATATAGCATGGTCATGTTGTGTATAATGAGCTCCAAGGCCAGCAGCTTTTAATTCATCAGCAGTAGCGTCTTTTAGTAATTGATAAACCATTGCAGCTATCATTTCTACATGTGCTAATTCTTCGGTGCCTATGTCTGTAAGCAATGCTTTTGTTTTACCAGTAGGCATTGTATATCGTTGACTTAAGTATCTTATTGCAGCACTGAGTTCACCATCAGGTCCACCATATTGAGTTATGAGAAACTTTGCCATTTTAATATCTTTACATTTAATTTTAACAGGATGTTCTAATTTTTTTTCATAAATCCACATATATACGCCCTCCTATAAACCAGATTCCCAAGGCCAAGGTTCATTTACCCATGTCCATGGGTATTGACTTGGGCAATGACCAAAATTAGCTAAAACTCCATACCTCATTTCATATGCTTTTGTTAATTCCATTAGCTTTTCAGTAAACATATTATAGTCACAAAGAGCTTTTTTGTTTTCAGGATGATTATCTAAATATAAATTTAACTCTACTGCAGCAAATGTAAGTTCTTGAATATTTTTAAGCATTTCTTCTCGTTTTGAGTCTTTGCAAAGCATATTATCCATTTTTATTCTCCTATTCCTTACTTATTGGTGGGAAAGACGCAAGCATATTAGGGAAAATAGTTCCCTTTTTTAAAGCTAAATTTATAGGTAGTAAACCTGTATAAGGTTGATCTGCCACATAAGCTTCGGCAAGCCTTCTTGGTATAATTGGAGGAAGTGGCATAGCATAAGGATTAGGCATACATTGGCCTACGTTATAGGGAATAAATTTTTTATTCAATTTATTCACCTCATAAAATTTTTTTCGACAACAATGTTATTATACGCAGCAGTATTAAAATTGTTGTCCTAAAAATAAAAAAACTGAATATTACTTTTAAATTTATTTATTACATAAATAGAGATATTATTTTTAAGTAGAGTTCTCTTAAGATCACAGAGCAAATTAATAATTATTTGCTCGTTAAATGTCATTTAGGTACCTTGATAATTTTAAATGTTTTACATATATTTATATAAGATGAGCATATGTAAAATATTTAAGGGATATATAAACTATTAGAACTTAGTTCACTATACATTGCAAATGGAGGCAAAGTAGTTGTCTTTGTAACAAAAATTATGTGGAATTTTTTAAGCGTAATGAAGAAATATCAGTCTAGGAAAACAACCAGCAATAATAGGAAGGGTGATTAAGGATGTTAACAATAAAGTTTACTTGAATATTGTTATAGGAGGTAGGAGACCTTCAGGAGATCAGATACCTAGAATTTGTTAGATAAATATCCCCCAGACAAATGACTGGAGGATATTTATCAATCTATTAAATTAATTCCTAACTTTGAATAAAAACTATAACTTACAGTATCAGATATAGGAAGTCCATTTTGTTTTTCAAATTGATGTACTGCAGATTTAAAATAGTCACCATAAATACCATCAGGAGTAGTTTTATAATATCCTTTTTCTTTAAGTACAATTTGCAGTTGATATATATCTGAACCTGTCATACCAGGCTTTAATATTCTAAGATGATCTCCAAAATTGCCATAGGGTCCACCCCATATAACAACGGCTGTGCCACAAGGAATAATTTTATATAACTCCGCCACATCTGAATTTCTCATTCTTATGCATCCATGGGATGAATTCCATCCTATAGAATTTGGATGTATAGTTCCATGAATCCCATATTTTCCCCAGGGTACGTTAAAGCCCATCCAGTGACCACCAAAACCTTCGCCCCAAGTATCTTTATTTACTATTTTCCATGTACCTAAAGGGGAGGGGGTATCCGGTTTTCCACTTGCAATTTTATATTTTTTAAAGAGTTTACTATCCCTAAAAACTGTTAAGTCATTACAAGAAATATCAACCATAATTATGTAATTACTCTTTGTCGTTTTTAGGTTGAAAGCGTTGCTATTTTGAGCTGTTTTATACTTGGTGTATATGAATATCACCTCAATAATTAGTATGAAAATTAATGTTATTAATAGTTTTTTAAACTTTGACATAAACATCCCCCCTATCATATTTTATGAAGGAGGGACGGGTTAAAGCATTAATATTTTAAAATTTTTTAAATTTTTTCTTTTTCTGTACTGAATATCCGAATTTGCCTAGTGGTTTAGAGGATATAGAGAAATATTCACCATGAGAATAACAGATTAAATTTGCTTTTTCTAAATGAATTTTCCCATTTGGATCTAAAAGATTTTCTTCTATATGAATAGCTAGAACTTCAGCTAAAAATAAATCATGAGTTCCTAGTGCTGTAATATTTTTAACTTTACATTCCAATGTAACAGGGCACTGTTTTATTCCAGGTACTTGAATTTTTTCACTATCTTCTAATAGTAGGTTACATTCTTTTATTTTATCTGAAATTTTTCCGGATCTCACACCACAAAAGTCTAAAGTTTTAACCATATCTTTGGAAGGTAGGTTAACTACAAATTCTTCTGTTTCTTTTATATATTCATAAGAAAGCCGTTCAGGCCGTATAGCTACAGTTATCATAGGCGGTTTAGTACAAGCAGTACCTATCCATCCTACGGTAAATACATTTACTTTTCCCTCTTTATTTTTTGAGGTTATAAGAACTGAGGGGACAGGATTTAACATTGCACTTCCCTTAAAAGATATTTTTGTCATTAAATTTCTTCCTTTCGTTTATATAATACATGATATATATTATATCATAATAAGCGAAATGCGATGTAAGTGGTATGGTGAATTTTAACTGTATTGCAGCTATTATATATTGTTCAGAAA
>CAZKOJ010000090.1:0-17827 GCA_964554365.1 uncultured Clostridium sp.
TTAGTTAAAGCACAGGAAATGGCAAAACAATATGGAAGCAAAGAAATAGAAAAAACAACCAAATTAATTTTAGATGCTCAGAAAAATTATTTAAAGATAGATGTAATTAATGAAAAAGTAGTAAAAATGTTAGTGGATAATAGTAAAGCAATAGCATAATATGTTAAAGGGTTAATTGCCAGGAGTTTTTCTGGCAATTAATTTTAAATTAATGAAAATTTTTAAATGGGTAAAAATCACTTTTAGTGATTGTAAAAAAAGGAGGAGAGAGTTATGAGTTTAGTACCAGTAGTTGTTGAACAAACAAATAGAGGCGAAAGATCATATGATATTTATTCTAGACTTTTTAAAGATAGAATTATTATGTTAAGTGAAGAGGTTAACGATACCACTGCAAGCCTTGTAGTAGCACAATTACTATTCCTAGAAGCAGAAGATCCAGATAAAGATATATATTTATACATAAATAGTCCAGGAGGATCAATTACATCAGGAATGGCTATTTATGATACAATGCAATATATTAAACCAGATGTATCAACTATATGTGTTGGTATGGCAGCTTCAATGGGTGCATTCTTATTAACAGCGGGTGCAAGTGGAAAAAGATTTGCATTACCAAATTCTGAAATAATGATACATCAACCATTAGGCGGATTCCAAGGTCAAGCAACAGATATAGGAATTCATGCTGAAAGAATACTTAAGATAAAGAAAAAATTAAATACTATATTAAGTGAGAGAACAGGCAAGCCACTTGAAAAAATTGAAATAGATACAGAAAGAGATTATTTCATGACAGCAGAGGAAGCTAAAAACTACGGATTGATTGATGAAGTTATTGTGAAAAAGAAATAACCTTTAGTGAGGTGTGAAAATGGCTAAAATTGATGAAAAAAAACAGCTAAAATGTTCATTTTGTGGTAAAACTCAAGATCAAGTTAGAAGATTAATAGCGGGGCCTGGTGTATATATTTGTGATGAATGTATAGAACTATGCTCTGAGATAATAAGCGATGATTTCGAGGAAGATGTTCAAGTGGATATGAGTTCTTTACCAAAACCTATGGAGATAAAAAGCTATCTTGATCAATATGTAATAGGTCAAAATGAAGCTAAGAAATCTCTAGCAGTGTCAGTGTATAACCACTATAAAAGAATAAATTCTAATGCAACTAATGACGATGTAGAATTACAAAAAAGTAATATTTTATTACTAGGACCTACAGGATCAGGAAAAACACTTTTAGCACAAACACTGGCAAAGTTTTTAAATGTTCCATTTGCAATTGCAGATGCTACAACTTTAACTGAGGCTGGATATGTAGGTGAAGATGTTGAAAATATACTTCTAAAGCTTATTCAAAATTCTGATTATGATATAGAAAAAGCTGAAAGAGGAATAGTATATATAGATGAAATAGATAAAATAGCTAGAAAATCTGAAAATCCATCTATAACAAGGGATGTATCTGGGGAAGGTGTACAACAGGCATTATTAAAAATACTTGAAGGTACAGTTGCTTCAGTACCACCTCAAGGTGGAAGAAAACATCCTCATCAAGAATTTATACAAATAAATACTACTAATATACTATTTATTTGTGGTGGTGCTTTTGATGGAATTGATAAGATTATTGAAAATAGAACTAGAATAAGCACATTAGGATTTGGTGCTGAAATACAATCTAAAAAAGAAAAAGACATAGGAAAGCTTTTAGGGGAAATAATGCCTGGAGACCTTTTGAAATTTGGTCTTATTCCAGAGTTTGTAGGAAGACTCCCTATAGTAGTAACTCTTGATGCATTAGATAAAAATGCGTTAATTAGTATACTAAAAGAGCCTAAAAATGCACTTGTTAAACAATATAAGAAGCTTTTTGAACTTGACAATGTTGAGCTTGAATTTAAAGAAGAAGCATTAGAAGCCATAGCCAATGAAGCATTAAAGAGAAATACAGGAGCTAGAGGCTTGAGATCTATAATTGAAGATGCAATGAAGGATATAATGTTTGATGTGCCTTCTAAGGAAGAAATTGGGAAGGTAATAATAAATAAAGATACCATAGAAACAAAAAAACCTGAAATTGTAAATGCAGAGGGAGATAAAAGATCTCCTATAAAAGTAAAAAAATCAAGATCGAGAAAAGGTTCAGAAAGTGCATAAAGAAATATAAAAGAGTACTGATAATATCAGTACTCTTTTATATTTTAAATCCATATTCTATATTCATAATTGGAATATAGTAAATAAAAAGTGTGCATAATAGGAAGAGTCCATTAAAATTATGTATGATATGGAAGTATTGTAGGGAGGTTTTTTAGTAATGATGTACACCTTAATGATCATAGAAATGATATTTACCGTGGTGATGGGACTTTACTTTTTTAATGCACTAAAAGGTCAACAGTCAAGGAAAATGATAATTGACAAAGAAAACACCAAAGAGATGGAAAAACTGAGGAAACTAAGAAATATAAAACTTACAGAGCCTCTTACAGAAAAGAGTAGACCATCAGATTTTAGTGAAATTATAGGTCAAGAAAAAGGCGCAGAAGCACTTCAAGCCGCTATGTGCGGTCCTAATCCTCAACATGTGATAATATATGGTCCTCCGGGGATTGGTAAAACAGCAGCAGCTAGATTAGTTCTGGAGTATGCTAAGAAAAAAGAGCATTCTCCTTTTAATCAACATTCAAAATTTATAGAGGTAGATGCTACAACTATAAGATTTGATGATAGAGGGATAGCAGACCCGCTTATAGGATCTGTGCATGATCCTATATATCAAGGAGCTGGTCCATTAGGTGTTGCAGGAATACCACAACCTAAGCCAGGAGCAGTTACAAAAGCCCATGGGGGTATATTATTTATTGATGAAATAGGAGAGCTTCATCCCATAGAAATGAATAAATTGCTAAAAGTATTAGAAGATAGAAAAGTTTTTTTGGATAGCTCATATTATAATTCATCAGATACAAATATGCCTAAATATATTAAAGATATTTTTGACAATGGTCTTCCAGCTGATTTTAGGCTTGTTGGAGCAACAACAAGAAATCCAGAAGAAATTACTCCAGCTTTAAGGTCAAGATGTGTAGAAATATTTTTTAGAGATTTAATTCCAGAAGAGATAGAAATCATAGCTCTCAATGCTGTAAATAAAATAGGTTTTGTTATAGATAAAAAAGCTTGCAATATGATAGGGAGATACTGTAAAAACGGTAGGGATGCTGTAAATTTAATTCAATTAGCCTCGGGGATAGCTTTGAATAAAGATAGAAATAATATTACAATTGATGATGTAGGCTGGGTAATTGAAAACGGTCAGTACTCCCTTAGATATGAGAAAATGATAAATGATAATCCTACTATAGGTTATGTGAATGGATTGGCAGTATATGGTTCAAATATGGGAGCCTTAATGGAGATAGAGGCTACTGCTAAAAAAGTTACTATTAGGAAAGGTAGTCTAAAAATAACAGGTATAATAGAAGAGGAAGAAATAAGTAATCAAAATAGAAAAATGATAAGAACAAGTACAGCTAGATGTTCTGTGGAAAACGTAATAACTGTAATAGAAAGGTCTTTTAATTTAAACTGTGATGAATATGATATACATATAAACTTTTCGGGGGGAGCACCAGTAGATGGTCCATCTGCTGGAATAAGTATCGCTACAGCAGTATATAGTGCTATTAATAATATTCCAGTAAATAATAAAGTGGCAATGACAGGGGAATTGTCTATACATGGTGATGTAAAACCAATTGGAGGCGTAAATGCTAAAATTGAAGCAGCAAAAAAGGCAGGAGCTGAGGTGGTTATAATACCGCATGAAAATTGGCAAGAAAGTTTTTTGAATTTACAAGGAATAAAAGTAATGCCAGTTAAAAATATAGAAGAAGTAATAAATATTTCGGTAATAGAAGAAAATAAGGAGAATTCTTCTATTCATATAAATGCTAATATGGATATATTATCGGCAGAATCCTTAAAGATTTAAATAATTCTGTTAATAATTTTAATTATTAGCTGCTCTGTATGAATAAAGATTTAATGCTGTTAATTTTTATGTTTAATATCAAATTAAATGCATTAAGTTTTTATTTGTATGGGGCTATTGTTTTAACGTTAATATCTTATAGTGTAAAAAAAACATATAAGTTAAATAGAATAATTGAAAAAAAGCTATTTTATGGTTATAATATATTAGTCTAACTATATATTAATTTATTCTAAAATATACTAAATTTTTAAAAGTGAGGGGAGAAATAATGGATAATACTTTGAAAGTTCTTCCTCTAATCCCGCTAAGAGGTATTACTATATTTCCATATATGGTTTTGCATTTCGATGTAGGCAGAGAAAAATCTATACTTGCCCTTGAAGAGGCAATGCTTCTGGATCAGAAGATATTTTTAGCTACACAAAAAGAAGCTAAAACTGAAGAACCGAATGAAGAAGATATATTTACAATGGGAACTATTTGTAATATAAAACAAATACTTAAATTACCAGGTGATACTGTAAGAGTATTAGTAGAAGGTGAAACTAGAGGAAGATTAGAAAAATATATTGAGAAAGAACCTTTTTTTAAAGTTGAAGTTGAAACTTTAAGTGATGAAGAACTTATTGAAAACAACAAGTGTGAAGCACTTATTCGTTCAATTAAAAAAGGTTTTGATGAGTACATAAAATTATCAGGAAGCATACCTGTGGAGACTATAATTACATTAGACGATTTAAACAATTCAGGAAGACTTGCAGATGTAGTGAGCTCTTATCTTATGCTAAAACAAGAAAAAAAGCAGGAGCTTTTAAATACATATGAAATAGAAGAAAGACTCCAAAAACTTCTTGATATACTAATTAATGAACTTGATATATTAAAGCTGGAGAGAAAAATAGGGATAAAAGTAAAGAATAAAATTGACAAATTACAAAAAGAATATTATTTAAGAGAACAATTAAAAGCCATACAAGACGAACTTGGTGAAGAAGACGAAGATAAAAAAGAAATAACTAGATATAAAAATAAAATAAATAAAGCTAAGTTATCAAAGGCTGTTAAAGAAAAGGCATTATATGAACTAGATAGATTGAAAAATAGTGGGAGTTATTCTGCTGAAGGTGGAGTAATAAGAACATATCTTGACTGGATTTTAGATATTCCTTGGAATAATGAAACTAAAGATAATTTAGACATAAAATCTGCTAGGGAAGTATTAGAAAAAGAGCATTATGGTCTTGAAGATGTAAAGGATAGGATAATCGAATATCTAGCAGTTAAGAAGATGAGCAACTCACTAAAGGGACCAATACTATGCCTTGTTGGACCACCAGGGGTAGGAAAGACATCTATAGCTAGATCTATAGCACATGCCTTAAATAGAAACTTTGTTAGAATGTCATTAGGTGGAGTTAGGGATGAATCAGAAATAAGAGGACATAGAAAGACTTATGTAGGAGCTATTCCAGGAAGAGTAATATATGGAATGAAGCAAGCAAAATCTAAAAATCCTTTATTTTTATTAGATGAAATAGATAAAATGAGTAATGATTTTAGGGGAGATCCAGCAGATGCACTTTTAGAAGTGTTAGATAGTGAACAAAATAGTACATTTAGAGACCATTATCTTGAAATAGAATACGACTTGTCAAAGGTACTATTTATAACTACAGCTAATAGTCTAGAAACTATACCTAGACCATTATTAGATAGAATGGAAGTAATAGATGTTTCAGGATATACTAGTGAGGAAAAATTTTATATAGCAAAAGAACATCTAATATCTAAAAAGCTACAAGAGCACGAGATAGATAGTGAAAAGATAAGGATTTATGACTCATCTATATATTTTATAATAGATAATTATACAAGAGAGTCTGGAGTTAGAAATTTAGAAAGAAAGATTTCTTCTGTTATAAGAAAAGCTATGGCCGAGATGATGGAAAAAGATAAAAATAAGATTATAATTACTCCAAATAAGGTTAAAGAATACCTTGGACCAGAAGTATATACTTATGATAGAGCTGACAAGGAAGATAGAATTGGAGTAGTAATGGGAATGGCATGGACTGGTTATGGTGGAGATACTTTACCAATAGAAGTGACTACTATGCCTGGAACAGGAAAATTAGAATTAACAGGACAGCTAGGAGATATTATGAAAGAATCTGCTAAAGCTGGATATACTTATGTTAGAGCTAATGCACATAAGTATGGAATAAAAGAAGATTTTTACAAAGATAAAGATTTACATGTACATGTTCCAGAAGGTGCTGTGCCTAAAGATGGACCATCAGCAGGTGTTACAATGATAACAGCAATGGTATCGTCTTTAAGTGGTAGAAAAGTAAAACATAACGTAGCTATGACTGGAGAAATAACTTTAACAGGAAGAGTTCTTCCGATAGGTGGACTAAAGGAAAAAAGTCTTGCTGCGTATAGAGCTGGAATTAATACTGTAATAATACCAAAAGCCAATGAGAAGGACTTGTTAAAAATACCCAAAACAGCTAAGAGTAAATTAAATTATATACTGGCAGATAACATAGATATTGTATTAGAAAATGCCTTAATTAAAAATGAGTAGGTGGAAGTAAATTTATGGAAATAAAACAATCAGAATTTATAATTTCAGCAGTAGCCCCATCTCAATATCCTGAAGATAATAGGGTAGAGATAGCTTTTGTTGGAAGATCTAATGTAGGAAAATCTTCATTAATAAATACTTTAACTAATAGAAGAAAATTAGTTAAAGTTAGTGGAACACCAGGAAAAACTAGGTTAGTAAACTTTTTTCTTATAAATAACGAATTTTACTTTGTGGATTTACCAGGTTATGGATATGCAAAAGTTTCAAAATCTGAAAAGGAGAGTTGGGGTAAGGTAATTGAAAGATACCTAACAGGTAGAAATCAATTGAAAAAGGTAGTACTGCTTGTAGATTCTAGGCATAAACCTAGTCAGGATGACGTAACTATGTATAAATGGATAAAACACTATAAATATAATACTCTTATAGTAGCTACTAAAATTGATAAGCTAAATAAAGTAGAATTAAGAAAGAATCTTAAGATTATCAGGGAAACTCTTGAATTAGGGGCTGATGATGAAATTCTAACTTTTTCTTCACTTAATAAAAAAGGAAAAGAAGAACTTTTAGATGCAATTGAGAATACTGTAAACAGCTAAATTTTAACTGTTAAACATGAAGGACAAGGAGAAAATATAATGATTAAATATGATATTATTAAAGACATCCTTGTATTTTTATTTGTTTACATTCCTCCCCTTATAATTTTTATAAAATTTTGGAGGGAAAGAAATAGGAGCAGAATAATATTAGTGATGATAAGTCTGTTATATATAATACTTTCTTTTTTCACTAATAACCTTTTACCATTTATTCTTGTAGTTTTTGATATCAAATATATAAAAGATGCAGATAAAATGTATGGCTTACCAATGAAAAGTCATATTTCTTATGACTCAGAAGAACATGGCAAAATAACTATAAGTAATAGAGTGAGAGGGGATTTTAATAAATTTGGATTTGATATAGGAAAATTTAGTATAATCTCAGCTATAAAATTTACAACTATTTCTTATTTAATAACAATTATAATTTCAGTTATTGAAGCATTTTTAATTTCAGAATTTAAGGTACAAGTTACAGAACAGGAAGTAGTTACATGGATGGCTAATATGCCAGTAAAAAAATTTTTAATACTAATTCCTATAATTATAATATTTGCTCCAATACTTGAAGAATTTGTTTTTAGATGGTTATTATTTGAAAAAATATTTAGGCCTAGAATGGGAATATATTTATCAGCTCTTTTAAGCAGTATAATTTTTAGTGTAATTCATTTTAATATAAGAGCATTTCCATTATTGATTTGTATAGGTTTATACAATTGCTATTTAATAGAAAAAAAGGGATATTGGTATGCTGTATTTAATCATTTTACATTTAACTTTATAACTGCTGTTGTATTGCTAATACAAAAGCTAAAAATATTAAGCATGTAAATTTATAGGTATATATAATTTTTATAATTATATATACCTATTTTTTTATGCAGTAAAAATTAATATTTAAGTAATATTGTAACAAAACAATATTTAAATAAATACTATATATTACAATGAAATACAAAGATCATAGGAGGCAGAAATTATAGGATATAAGTAATAATCATTGAATTTAGTGCAAATAAAGGAGGGAATATGTTGGGAAACAAATTAGATATAGAACAGTTAATAAAATTGTATTCACAGTTCCCTGGTGGTAATAATCAGCAATTTGATGCTATAAAAACTGTTTTTAATATTTTAAAAGGCGGAGATAACAGAAGCGAAAGAAGATATGAAACAAATAAAAACGTTAAGGATGTTAAATATACTAGAGCACAAGATGATGAATATGACGAAGATGATGAATATGAAGAGTATGACGAAGATAACGAAGATAACAAAGATAACGAAGATAACGAATATGAAGAGTATGATGAAGATGACGAATATGATGAAGATGACGAATATGATGAAGATGATGAAGATGATGAAGATGATGAAGATGACGAATATGATGAAGATGAAGATGACGAAGATGAAGAGTATGACGAATATGATGAAGATGAAGAGTATGACGAATATGATGAAGATAAAGAGTATGACGAAGGCGATCATTATGAGGAATATAAGTATAAAAAATCCGGGCATAAAGTTCCAAAACCATATTTTAAGAGAAATAAAAGATAGAAATATCCATAAAAATCTAGTGTCAAAATAGATTAATATGAATAATATATAATATAAAACATTAAGATAAAACATATGCATAATGTACGTGAATAATATACCGATGATTTCAAAGAGGGAATTAAAGTAAAAGCTTATAAAAGGAGGAATATAAAGTGAGTTGTTGTTGTAGAAGAAGAGAAAGAGAATGTGGGATAAGCTGTGAAGGATTAGTAGCTTTAGCTATAATTTTAGCACTAGGTGTAATATTTTTTAGAGGCTTTAATGACGGAATATTTGCGGTGGTAATAGCAATAGTTGCTATTTTAGCCCTATAGAATCAAAATAAAGGGGAGCTTTAAAAGCTCTCCTTGATGTTAAAGGAGGGAGTATTTGCATGGGAAAGCACCGTGAAAGAGAGAGAGGATTATCTCTAGGTAAAATGTTAAAAGATATTGATGTAAATCAGATTTTGTCAATAATGTCTGCATTAGGTGCTAATAGAGGTAATGGCAATGGAAAATCAAGTGATGGAAATAATGATAATAACGCTAATAATGAGAACTTTGTAAAATTGTTATCAAATGAAAAATTTGTTTCTGCAGTAAACGAACTTTCTGAAAAGATAAAAGATAAAGATTTGGATCCTAAAAAAAGACAGGAGATTATAACAGATGCATTTGATAAAATAAGATCTTTTACAGAGAAAGAATAGTAGAAATATAAGTACATTAAAGTGAATATACAAGCCAAACAAGGGGGAGGAGAAATGGTTAGTACAAATTTAGCCGCATTAATACTAATAATAGCATTTGGCGTAATATTTTTTGGAGAATTTTGTGATGCAATACTTGCAACAGTATTAGCTGTGCTAGCAATTTTGTTTATAGCATAATTAATTAAAAATTCATAAATAGCTGTACTGCATTTAGAAATGATTAGATGAATTTTAAAAATTGCTATTAGATAGAGATGGAATGTTAATCCATCTCTATTTAAATTTCAAATTTAAATATATTTTTTAATTTTATATAAAAATGTAGTAAAAAAATAATTAAATATAACGATATAAATAAGAGTTAATATAAAATTCATGAATCAATGCTATTTTTATCTTTATTTTACAATGAGAGGGTATTAATGCGAATTAACTATCAGATAAAATTATGTTGGGGGTAGAAATTATGTCGAAAATTTCTCATTTAATAGAAATGATAATTACGCTGCAGTACAAAGGTCTTACTACTGCATCGGAATTAGCTGAAACTTTAGAGGTTGATAAAAAAACTATATACAGATATATAAATAGTTTAAACAAAGCTAGTATACCTATACATACAAAAAAAGGGAGATATGGAGGATTTTACATAGATCAAGAATTTTACATGAAGCCATCAAAATTTAGCCAAGAAGAAATACAGGCTCTACTTATGACTACACAGATACTTACCGAAGAAAATGGATTTATGTACGAAAAAGATTTACAAAAAGCTGTAGAAAAAATAAAAAGTTTATATATAAATTCTGATAGCGAATTAAAGTTCTTAAATAAAACAAGAAATTTTAAAATTGATAAAGCTGGAAATTTTCAAAATTTAGAAGATAAAATATCTAAGATAAATTATGCAATGAGTAGAGGAAGAACTTTAAGTATAAATTATTTTTTTATAAATAAAAATGATTCAATTATTAAAAAAGTAGATCCATATAATTTAATTTTTAGAGATGGAGAATGGAACATAATTGGATATTCTTATGTAAGTGATGAAGTTGAGATTTTTAAACTATCAAGAATTGAAAGCTTAAAGATAACTGATGAAATATATATGAGACCACATACTTTTTCATTAAAAGGATACTTACAAGAGAATTTGAGCATTTTTAAAGACGATAAAAATAAAATTATAATAAAATTTAATAAAAAAATTAAGGACTTTATAAAAGATAAAAGGTGGTATATAAATCAAGATATGGAAAATTTACAGGATGGATCAATATTGCTTAATATTTATTTAGATGGGCTACAAGAAATAGAAGAACTAAAAACATGGATATTAGGATTTGGGAAAAATGCAGAAGTTATTGAACCTATAATACTCAGAGAAAAAATAAAAGAAGAAGTAGAAATTATGCTTAAACAATACTAAGTTTTTTTATTAGAAGTGAATAAATTATCGGAAATGGGGTAATATAATAAATGTAACTAGGAGATATAATCTCCTAAAGCATCAAATTACAATTAAATTTATTTGATGCTATAACCCCCCATCCCCCTTGGGACCGTAAAACGGTCCCTTTTGTTTTTTTAAAATATAGAGGAAATTTTAAAAAAATAATTATCTTTACTGTTTTGACTAGGTGTTAGTAAAACATTTATAGTATAGTTTTTTATCACGCTTTTATCTGAATTGGATATACCCCTAAAGTTTAGTGTCCAATATACTTCACTGGGATCGCCATCTTTATTACATTTATTTTCTCTAAATATAGCGTCTTGAAATACATAGGTATTATTTTCTGAAGAGAGCTTTTCTATTATTGATAGATTTTTATCGGATAAATTATCATGAAAAATATCTTTGGGTTTATTAGATGCTGCCTGAGAAAGACTTTGTATAAACTTAATAAAAATGCACATAGTATCTTTACCCATAAAAGTAGCAGTACTATCATAATTATAATTTTTAAATTTATAGTTTAAAAACATGTAATTTGAAAGGCTGATAGCATCACCTTCTAACCTTCCAGATATAACTTTTGGAGTTTTATTATTTTTACAATCGATAAATCCTAAAATATTATTTGAATTTAAAAATATATTTTCAAATTTGCCATTGTCCCAAACAAAGACATATTGGATAGGGTTGTCTTTATTTGAAGTTTGAATAAATATTTCAGGGACTTTGTCCCGGGATACATCCATAAGTGATATCCTCATGGGCCAATAAGATGAATATGAACATATGGCTGAGGTATTTTTATATGGACTAATAGGAATATTTTTATCTTTAATTTTAACATCTAAAGTATATTTATCACCATTCTTTCTAACTGATAGTAGGTCATCTTTCCCATCGCCATCAAAATCAGCCTTTAATGTCCTATCTTGGGAAATATTATTAAATGTTGGAGAATAATCTTTTGATACTAATAGAATCATTAAGAATGTAAAAAGTATTAAAGCTAACAATATAAAGTAAATATATCTCTTCTTTAGAAATATTACTCTGAATTTCATGTATTTCACCCCCAGTTAATTATATGAAGTTATTATATATTTAATTATTATGTGCAAAATAAATTTAGAAGTATTTTGTACAGGATTAGTTTTATATACTTAAGGATTTTATTGGATAGGAGGAATTATATGATTTATAAGAAAAAAAGTATACTTATATTTTTTATATTAATATTTATAATAAATGCTGTCGGTTGCAATAAATCAAAAGATTTAGATAAAGAAAAACAATTAAATATATACTTAGACTTAAGGGATAAAGAATCTTTAAATATACTTAAGTTTGTTACAGAAGAATATAAAAAAGCTAATCCTAAGGTTAAAGTAAATATTAATAATAATATAGGAGGAAAAGTAGAAGAAGATATAAGTAAAAGTGCAGGTATAGATATCGTATTTACTTCAAGAAATAATATGCTTAAATTAAGTAGAAAAGGTCTATTAAGTGATATGGGAAATTTTTATGATGACAATAAAATCAATGAAAGGTATTACACTATAGTAAATGCTTATGGTAGATTTCAAGATAAATATTATGGAATAGCATTAATTCCTTATACTGTAGAAGTATTATGTAACGAAGATTCACTTGATAAATTAAAGTTAAAACCGCCATCGAATATGAATGAGTTAAAAACAACACTTAAAAAATTAAATGATATATCGGTAAGAGTTCCAGTAATTCTAACTGAAGATTTAGAAATAAATAATGGAGTGGCTTCCATGATAATAAACAATAAAATTAGCATGAGGAAGTTAGAAAACAAATATGATAGTGGTGTTAGTTCTTATAAATCTTTAAATGAAATGCAAGAAGCGTTAGATAGTATATCAGACCTCATAAAAAACGGAATCGTAAATAAAAATACGTTTGAAATGGGAAATGAAAGCAGCATAAATAAATTTATAAAAGGAGATATACCCTTAATAATAAGTTCTTCCTATTATTGTAAGGATTTTAAAAGTGAAAAAATAAAGGTCGTAGGAAATTATACAAATGAATCTTCTTCAAAAATAAACATACCTGTTATTTCAAACTGTTTACTTTGTGTAACAATAAATAATAAAAATGGAGAAGAAGTAAACAATTTTATAAAATTTATAATGGAAGATAATTTACAGAAGAAAATTGCAGAAGAAGGTTTTGTAACTGGAAATATAAAAGTTAATAGCTCTATGAATATGGGAGTTAAGGCAAGAATACTAGAACATTTAGCACTAAGTACAGAAGATAGCATAATGTTTGTATACAATATGCCTGATAGATTAAAAAGTAGTATATCATCAAAAATAGATCAAATGATGATGGGTAAACATGATGGAAAAGAGTGGGAAAATGCTGTGAGCGATGCTTATAAATAAAATGAATAAAAAGCAGCTTTGTTTTTAAAACTGCTTTTTGTTCAGTAGTTAATTTTCATCAATACTATTTTTACAGCATTTGCATATACCATAAAAATAAACTTGATTGCCTGTTATTTCATATTCTGTGTAGATTTTAACTTTATCATTTAAATCAGAAAAGCAAATTCCATCTATATCATCTACTCTGCTACAATGTAGACATTGTATATGTGGGTGTGAAGAAACATTTCCATCGTATCTAAAATTGCCTTCACCTACATTAATTTCTTGAACCAAGTTTACTTCAACTAAGGTTTTTAAAGCTTTGTAAACAGTTGCAAGACTCATAGTAGGATATTCTGGTTGAAGTGCTTTGTATATTGTTTCTGCTGATGGATGCTCTTTTGTCGATTGCAAAAATTTATATACTGCAATACGTTGAGGGGTAAGTTTTAATTTCTTCTCTCTAAATGTGCCAGCTAAGTTATTCATATACACCATCCTTATTATATAATTGATTATACTATATAATAAAAATTATTAATTGTCAAAAGTAATTTAATGTAAAAAATAAGAACTCATAAATAGCAAAATAACAATTAATTTATGTACCTATGAATGGGAGTGAGATTTTATAATTTTAACACATACTTAAAAACAAAAATCTTACTTAGAAATCATTAGTTTTGATTAAATTTCATTTAAAGTATATTGTTTAGATAATTTATATGATTGATTTTTGTTACATTAATTATACATTGAACATAGTTAAATGTGTGATTAATTTATTACATATATATCCAATAACAAGGGTAATATACTAGTGTGAATTAGTGATCAGAAATGGGATAAAGTGAAATTATGAATTAAGAGGTGATATAGTGAAAATATCCAAGAACAAATTAGCAATACTTCTAATAGTTTTTTTCACAGTAGGCATTTTTAGTATTAAATTTATTAAGAATAAAGTTTCAAGCAGTAATAGTAATAGTGATAATAACGTGGCAGAATTTAAAGGACTAAATATGAAAAAAGATAATATAGCTATGAAATTTGAGAACAAAGGTTTACAATTAACTCTACCCATTTATATAGAAAATAATAGATACTATTTACCAATCAGTGAAATAGTTAAAAAATTAAATGGTAAAGTATCTATCAAAGAAAGTAGTATATTTTTACATTTACAAGAAAATAATATAATTATTAATGCTGATACTCTTAAATTTACTGTTAATAATAAGGAATACAACCTAAAAAAAAATGTTATTATAATGGACAATATAGTTTATGCATCTATGTTTGATTTCACTAGAATGTTTAACTTAAAAACTCATTGGGATACAGAAAATAAAATTATAAATTTTTATAATAATAAAGATAAAACATTTTTAGTGAAAGATCAAAATAATAGTAAAAAAGCTTTGATAAGATTAGAAGATATAACTGCAGGGGGCATATATGCCTCATCAGAATCTATGGAAAAGTTAAGAATAGTATCAGATTATTTATATGAAGAAAACATACCTTTCCATGTAGCTTGGATTCCTAGATATGTAAAACCAGCTAATAATATTGATAATGATATTTCGCAAAATTACAGTATGTCTAATGCAGACTTTATATTTACATTAGACCACTTTACAGATAAAGGGGGGATTATTGGATTACATGGATATACACATCAGTATGGTAGCTCAGAAAGTGTAGATGGATTAGAATTTCATACAGGGAAAAGAGATAGTATTCCAGCTGATGAGGAGTATGCAAAAGAAAGAGTGAATAAAGCTATAAATGCCTCAAAAAAGTTAGATATAGAATGTGATTTTTTTGAAGTGCCTCATTATGGAATTTTAAAAAAGCAACTAGGAGTTTTAGAAGAAAAATTTAAATATATATATGAACCTTACTCAGAAAATGGTGGAATAACAGAGTATAAATCTATAATTAAAACTAACAGAAATGGAAAAACAACATTATATATTCCTACACCCCTTGACTATGTAGATGGAAAAAGTGATTGTAGCAATATGCTAAAAAAAATAGAAAATATAGATAAGAATTTATTAGGTAGCTTCTTTTACCATCCGTATATAGAGTTTGAAGATATAAAAATAAATATAGGAGAAGATGGATATCCTTACTATAGTTACTCAGAACAATCGGTATTACATAAAATAATTAAAAAGTTCAAAGATGAAAAATATAAATTTTATAAGATAAGTGATTTGAAATAATCTTATAAGGAAATGATGTTTTGTAAATAAAAACTAATAAGTTAAATAAATGTTTAAAAAACAAAAAATGTTTTGTGAATAATTTGTTTTATTTTAAACATTAAATTACAAATATGGGTATTGTATTAATTTTGTACGCGAGTCGCAATACAAAATACTAAACATCATGGATAAAGGGGACTGATTATGTAGAAAAATAAAATTATTGCGAAATTTAACTTGATTTCATGCATAAATCATGTTAAGATTTTATCGAAATAAGTCATATATTATAATTATAAATTCGTGGGGAGGTAAATTAAAAATGAGTAAAGATGAATTGAAAAAAGAGATTGGTCTTGTACCCGCCCTTGCAATCGTTATCGGTATGGTTATAGGTGGAGGAGTTTTCTTTAAACCTACAGCTGTATTTGGTGCAACAGGAGCTCCAGGATTAGGTATGATGGCATGGATTTTAGGTGGAATTATTTCTGTAGCAGGTGGTCTTACAGCTGCTGAAGTTTCCGCAGCTATACCTAGAACAGGTGGTATGGTAGCATATTTAGAGGAAACATATGGTGATCTTTGGGGCTACCTATTAGGATGGGCTCAAACAGTTATATATTTTCCAGCTAATATAGCAGCACTTGGAATAATATTTGCAACACAAGTTATTTCATTATTAGGATTAACGGATAGTATGTTAAATCCAATAGCAATAATAGTTATTATATTTTTAGTATGCATGAACTCATTAGGATCAAAAACAGGAGGAGTTATTCAAACTGTAGCTACAGTTTGTAAGCTAGTACCTATATTTGCAATCATAGTAGTTGGACTTATGAAAGGTGATGGAGGAGTAGTAAGATTATTCCCAATGACAGCAGCAAATCATCCAATAGGCACAAGTCTTGGATCAGCACTTGTAGCTACGATGTTTGCTTATGATGGGTGGATAAACGTAGGAGCTATATCTGGAGAAATGAAAAATCCAGCTAAGGATTTACCTAAGGCAATAGTTGGTGGTTTATCATTAGTTATGGCAATATACTTATTAATAAATGTAGCATATCTTTTCGTATTACCAGCAACTACCCTTGCAGCAACAAAAACACCAGCTGCTGATGTTGCTACAATAATATTTGGACCATCAGGTGGAAAAATGATTACAATAGGTATACTAATATCTATATTCGGAGCATTAAATGGATACATACTAACAGGAATGAGAATTCCATATGCTATGGCAGTAGAAAATAAATTGCCAGCAAGTAATTGGTTAGCGAAATTACATCCAAAATTTAAGACTCCAATAAATAGTGGTATATTATTAGCGGTAATATCAATAATATTAGTATTTTCAGGTAAATTTGACCAGTTAACAGACCTTTTGGTATTCGTAATATGGATATTCTATGTTATGACATTCGTTGCAGTATTTGTACTTAGAAAAAATCAACCAGATCTTAAGAGACCATATAAAGTTCCTCTATACCCTGTAGTTCCTATAATTGCAATTGCAGGAGGAGCATATATAATATTAAATACTGTATTCACTCAACCTATGAATGCAGGAATAGGTATTGTACTTACTTTAATAGGTTACCCAATTTACATGGCTAGAAAGAGTAAGTTTAAGAAAGCAGAATAATATAGTATTGTTTAAAAATTAGAAGTTAACCTGTAGATAATTGATATCTACAGGTTTTTTTCATATATTACTTGAAAAAAATGAATCAATATTATATAATAATAATTGTCAACATGTTTATATTCATTATTAATGCTAAAATTTAAATATTAAAATAATTTTGTGGGAATGGGAGGAATTTAAAATGAAAAAATTTGTCTGTACAGTATGTGGTTATGTTCATCAAGGTGAGGAAGCTCCAGAAAAGTGCCCTCAGTGTGGAGCACTAAAGAATAAATTTATTGAAAAAGTAGAAGGGGAAATGTCTTGGGCTGATGAACATAAGATAGGCATTGCAGAAGGCGTAGATAAGGAAGTAGTAGAAGGATTAAGAGCTAACTTTACTGGTGAGTGTACAGAAGTTGGAATGTACCTTGCAATGAGTCGTCAAGCAGATAGAGAAGGATACCCAGAAATAGCAGAAGAGTATAAGAGAATAGCTTTCGAAGAAGCTGAACATGCATCTAAATTTGCTGAACTACTAGGTGAAGTGGTAGTTGCTGACACAAAGAAAAACTTAGAGGTTAGAGTAGAAGCTGAGCATGGAGCATGCCAAGGCAAAAAAGATTTAGTTACTTTAGCTAAA
>CAZKOJ010000091.1:0-17670 GCA_964554365.1 uncultured Clostridium sp.
TCTAAATGAAGCGGCTAGTTTCTGAACAATATATAACAGCTGCAATACAGTTAAACTTCACTATACCACTTGCGACGCACTTTGCTTATATTAGCTCTCATTAATTACATCAATAAATCTTTTTACAATAAGAGCAGTAAATCCCCATATTATGTAATCATTATACTTGTAGAAGTATTCTGCAATTTTTCCAGTCCTGAATTTATAATTCTTTCCATTCCTAATAAGATGGTATGGGAATTCTTCACCCGGATTAGACATTACAGGTAAATGATATAATTCCGGAGGATTTTCAATAAAAAATTCTATTGGAACTTTAAATATATGATCCACTTCGTCCTTATTTGGTTCTATTTCACGAGAGTTTAAAATTCCAATAAAAGGATATATAATAAAATTGTATGGTGTTACAACGTAATCCATCTCACCTATAAATTCTATATCTTCTCTTTTTAAATTAAGTTCTTCTATAGTTTCTCTTATAGAGGTATCTTTCAATTTCTCATTTTTTTCTACTTTTCCACCTGGTAAACATATATCTCCCGGTTGATTTCTTAAATTTAGAGCTCTTACCTCAAATATTATATTAGTTTTACCTTCTTCTTCACAAAGTAAAATCATAACTGCACTTTCTTTAAAATTCCCTATTATTTTAGCTTCTCTTTGTTTAAATATTTCTGTTACTTTATTTATCATATAATGCCTCCTAGTTTTATTACATAACTAACCTTAACTAATGTTCAAATAAATATAGACATTTCAGCTAAATAGCGTTTTTCTTAATTTATTGTAAATTTTAAGCTAAAACCGCCCCTTAAAATTGTCAAGTTCTCTTCTAAGTGTTATACTGAAAAATGTTATAATCTAATTATAGTACTTTCATTGGTAATTTGTCTAAAATTACTTAATAATCAATTATAACCTTAAATAAAGGTATTCATAAAATATTAAAGTAAATGGAGAGATGGAATTTGAAAAATAAAAATTTATTATTATCATTAGCTATTGTTTTTTCTTTAAATTTTAATGTATTAGCAGCTGAAACCTCCACAACTAAAGAATCAGAGCCTCAAATTTATGGTAAAACAGCTATAACAATAGATATGAAAACTGGAGAAATAATATATGCAAAGGATATAGACAAGCAAATGTATCCTGCAAGTACTACTAAGCTTCTTACTGGATTAATTCTTGCTGAAAATAAAAATAAAAATGATATTTTAAAATATACAGAAAAAGCAAAAGCTCAACCTGCATCTTCACTTAATTTAGATATTCATCCTATATCTGTAGGTGAAACTCTGTCTGCTACAGATGCTATGGATGGATTATTGCTTTATTCTGGTAATGATATAGCCTATATGATAGCTGAAAATGTTGGAAAAGATGATGCTGATTTTACAAACAAAATGAACGAAAAAGTTAAACAGCTAAATTTAAAAAATACTCATTTTGTTACTCCAAATGGATTACATGATCCTAATCATTATACTACAGCTTATGACCTTAGTGAAATTGCTAATACAGCTTTTCAAAACCCTTGGATAAAAGAGTCTACAGGCAAGCAAAAAAATACAATAAAAACCTCTAAGGGTACTGTTTTTATTATAGAAAATAGGAACAAGCTTTTAGGCAAAGGTGGCTGCATTGGTGGAAAAACTGGATATACCTCTCAAGCAGGTAAATGCCTTGTTACTATTTATGAAAGAGATGGCCGAAAAATTTTAGGCGTAGTTATGAACTCAATATATGATGCAACAGATATGGCTGTTTTTAACGACATGGAAAAAATAATAAATTGGAGTTACTCTGCTAAACCTGTTGCTCTTTATAAAGCAGGAGATACTATTATTACAAAAAGCATAAGTTATAAACCACTAGTTATACTCGGTCCAGAGAAAACTATAAATGTACCTATATCCACAAAAGAAGATATAGTATATTATAATAATTCTGTTAATAAAAATGAATTAAAGAAAGACTTAAACTTATCAAATATTAATAGTTCTAACTTAAAAGGTGATAGTTCAATTGGAAACTTAACAGTTAAGGAAAGAAATGTATCCAAAGATTATAAGTTATATTCAACTCTTTCTAAGGAAACTTTAACTAAAAATAATATGCCAATTTATGCAGCAGCTGCAGCTATAGTTTTATCAGTTGTATGTATTATAGGATTTGGTATTAATAAAATTATTCACATCAGAAGAAAAAAGAAAAGAGGAAAATATCTATAAAACATTTGAAAGAAAATAGACCAGAATACTGACTAGTTATTTTGGGAAGATAAATAGACAGAGTTCTTAGTTTCAGTTAGGGTTTTGATCCCATTTGAAACCAAGAACTCTTTTATATTTGCTAACATTCTCCAAATATGCATTTCAAAAATTAACTTTAAATATATATTTTACTTAAAATATATGTACATATCATTTTTTAATAAAAACACTACTATAAATATTATATGATGATTATTTTTATAGGAGTTGTATTAATTTATGGAATCAAATAAACCTTACAAACAGCCTCCCAATCCAACTGATAAACAAAGACATACTTTATTAAAAGACGCTTTAGATAACGCAGATAGACCTGAGGATTATGAAAATATAATTAATGCTTTAAGTCCTCCTCCCAATATTTTAAATTATGCATATCCAGGTGAACTTAAGGGAATTAAAGTAGGTATTATAGGTGGAGGTCTTGCTGGCATGTCTGCAGCCTTTGAACTTAGAAAGCTTGGCTGCGACATCACAATATTTGATGCTGAAGATCGAATTGGCGGAAGAGTTTATACTTATTATTTTACTAAAGATAAAAAACTTTATAGTGAATTAGGTGCTATGAGAATTCCTATATCACATGAAACTACTTGGCACTATATTAACCTTTTTAGACTTAATACTTCTCCATTTATTCAAAATAATCCAAATGGATTTGTATATGTTAATAATACAAGAGTTAGAAATTATCCTGAAAATATTAAAGAAAAAATTTACCCTAAATACAATTTAACTGAATGGGAAAGAAGTACTCCTTGGACTGAACTTTATGATTATGCATTAAACTTTCATTTAAATAATTTAAATCCTCATATAAGAACTGAAATTTTAAATATACTTCCCATGTATAATCCTCAATATAATACATTACTTAATATTAGCATTCGTGAAAACTTTGAAATGTTAGGACTTAGCCCTGATGCTGTAAACCTTATAGCAAGCACTGATTCATTCATAGGATCATTAATTGATACTTCCTACAATGAAGTACTACAGGACAACTATCCAGTGAATTTTTCATATATGTATCGAATATGTGGTGGAAATGTGAATCTTCCACTTGCATTTTATAAGTCCTTAATTTCTGAGGCTCCTAAAGAATATGATACTATATCTCAAAATAACTTAGGAACAATTACGTGGAAAGGTGGAAACTGGGTAACAGGAATTTACAAATTTAAAAATGAAAATCAGGTTCTTATAAAATATAAAAATATTTCTGAGGATGCCTTAGAATCTTTTGATTACATTGTTTGTGCTATTCCTTTTTCAACACTTAGTACAGTGGACGTTAATCCTGTGTTTAGTAATAGAAAAATGCAAGCAATAAGAGAATTAAATTATGTTAATGGTCAAAAAACTTTACTATTATGTAATAAGCGTTTCTGGGAAGAAGATAAAGATTACGGAAGAATTATAGGCGGCATATCCTATACTGATTTATCAGTAACAAATATAGTTTACCCCTCAGATCATGCTACTAATAACGGTAGTCCAGACGAACCTGGTGTACTTGTAGGTTCATATAGTTTAAATAATTATGCCACTCATTTAGGGAGCAATCCAGATATACGTATTGAACTAGTTAAAAGACAAATTGAAAGAGTTCATGGTCTTCCTAAAAACTACCTAGACTCTATAGTGACTCAATTTAAATACCTTGATTGGAATAGCCAACAATGGTTTAGAGGTGCTGTTGCTTTCTTAAACCCTGAACAAAAAAGAATTTTCTCATATGACATATTAAAGCCTGAATATGATAATAAAGTATTCTTTGCTGGTGAGCATACTTCTGCAACACATGCATGGATGCAAGGAGCATTGCATAGTGGAATGCTATCCGCTGATAAAATAGCTTTAAATGCTAAAATTCAAAAAAGAGCTGTCCATTAGCATAAATCTTTTCACCATCTCTCCTCTCCCAATGAATATTAATATATAAGAATGTATAATATTTAAAAAACATTCACAATATATAATATTTAAAATTTTCTTATTTTAATGTTATAATAAAATTAAACATAAGACGAGGGGGGAATTTTAATGAAAATTGATTTTTATGGAGCAGCTAGCTGTGTAACTGGGTCATGTCATATTCTAAAGGTAAGGGATAAGAATATACTTTTAGATTGCGGCATGTATCAAGGAAAAGACGAAAAAGAGAGAGGTAATGATAGCTTTAATTTTAATCCTAAAGATATAGACTATGTTATTTTATCCCATGCACATATAGATCACAGTGGTAGAATCCCACTTCTTTATAAACAAGGGTTTAAAGGCCAGGTTATATGTACAGAAGGTACAAAGGATTTATGTAGTGTGATGCTGCCAGATAGTGGGCACATAATGGAATCAGAAGTTGAATGGAAAAATAGGAAGAGAGCACGTCAAGGGCTTCCTGCATTAGAAGCTTTGTACACTGTAAAAATAGCTCAGTTATCATTGTATCTCTTTAATGGCTATGCTTATGATCAATGGATTGATTTATTTGATGGATTTAAAGTAAGATTTAGAGATGCAGGTCACCTTTTAGGCTCTGCCATATTAGAAATGCTTATTGATGATGATAAAAAAGAAACAAAATTAGTTTATACTGGAGATTTGGGTAATAAACATGTTCCTATTCTCAAAGATCCTACATTTATTGATCATACAGATTACTTAATAATGGAGACCACTTATGGAAATAGAGTTCATACTAATTTATCCTCTGAACTCAACGATCTTGCTAAAATTATTAAGGATACTTTTAAACGTGGTGGTAATGTAATAATACCCTCTTTTGCAGTAGGGAGAACTCAAGAGGTATTGTATGCACTAAATTCATATGTAGAAGGTAAAATGTTAAACGGTGCTGCAGTTTATGTAGATAGCCCTTTGGCATCTGAATCCACCTCTATTTTTTCTAGGTACCATAAATATTATGACGAAGAAGCACAAAAACTTCTAGCCAAAGGTGATGATCCTTTAAATTTTCCTGGGTTAACTTTTACAAAATCTCCTGAAGAATCTGCAAATCTCAATAAAATTCAAAGAGGTGCTATAATAATTTCTGCCAGTGGTATGTGTGAAGCAGGAAGAATTAAGCATCATTTAAAACATAATTTATGGAGAAAAGAAAGCTCTATAGTATTTGTAGGATATCAAGCAGAAGGAACTTTAGGAAGAATAATAGTAGACGGTGCTAAAAAGGTTAAGATATTTGGTGAAGAAATTGCAATAAATGCTAAAATATATAATTTACATGGTTTATCAGGTCATGCAGATAAAGATGGTCTTTTAGAATGGCTTCAAGCTTTTAAAACTAAGCCTGAAAAAGTATTATTAGTTCATGGTGACAATGAAGCTCAACAAAGCTTCAATGAATTGCTCCAATCAAAGGGCTATTCTACATTTATAGCTAAATCTGGTGATAGCTTTAGTCCTGGTCTAATACCTCAAAAATTTAGTATAGTTAGAAATAAAATTCTTTCAATTGTAAACTCTGCGGAGGATTTAGATACAATGGATAAAGAACTGCTTTTGAAACAGATAGCAACTGCCATAAAAGACATTTAGAACTTTGATTCTTTTCAATAAAAAACACCTATTAATAGTTTATTTATTAATAGGTGTTTCTATTTGATAGCTACTTATTTTTTCATGCTCTTTACCATCCCCATAGCTCTATATGCATCTACTAAACCATAGCCTGTTAAATTGTCTTTTCCTTTTGTCATTATATCTACTGCTGACTTATTTAATATGTTTTCTATTTCATTTGGCGTAAGATTTGGTTTTTCTGCTTTAAGCATTGCTACTATACCAGATACTACTGGTGCTGCCATGCTAGTCCCATCCCAAACCTCATATTTACCGTCAGGTACTGTACTTAGTATTTTTACTCCTGGAGATGCTATTTTTATTGAATTTCCGTAATCTGAAAATTGTGCTTTTTTAAGTTGAGTATTTATAGCTGATACGGTATACACTCCTACGTCACCTGCTGGACTAGTACTATCACAATTTTTATTATCATTTCCTGCAGCTACTACTATAAATACACCTTTGTTTCTTGCATATTGTATAGCATTCTGTATATCTATACTTTTTTCACTGCATCCAAAGCTTAAATTTATTATATCTGCTCCTTTGTCAGCAGCATATTCTATACCTTTAGCTATAATATCTGCTTGCCCTTGTCCATTAGCATCTAAAACTTTTATAGGTATTATTTTCACATCTAATTTGCCTACTATTCCAGCTATGCCTTCCTTATTATTAGCTTCTGCAGCAATTATTCCAGCAACATGAGTGCCATGAGAATTATCATCTATAGGATTACTATCATTATTTATAAAATCATATCCTAAATCCTTTAATACTCTGTTTTTTAAATCCACATGCTTATAATCTACTCCAGTGTCCAGCACAGCTACTTTTATTTGCTTTTTTTGATTTATCAATTTCCATGCTTTATTGCTTTCTGTATAGCTTATATCCCATTGTGATTTATATCCTGGATCATTTAAGATTTTATCTTTATTTGTTACACTATTTGAAACATTGAAATTATTCTTTACAGGTACCTTGCCTATTGGCTTTACTATACCTATATTTTTAGGTTTCTCTATTTTTTTTATTCCCTTGAGCTTTGAAAGTCTTTTTTGTATTTCATCTTCACTTAGTTTATTGGAGATAATTGCATATCTGCCTTCTCTTAGTTTCATAACTTCTGCATCTGGTATAGAAGCTTTTATACTATTTTCATCAAATTTATTGGATGCTTGTACTATTTTTTTTACACTTTTTTGCTTGTCAGATGATAATTTTTGTTCTCCTGTAGCATAGGCAGAACTGCATCCTGATACAGCCAAAAGAGAAATAATCATTATAGATAGCTTGGTCTTAATTAAAGCATTCAAATAAATCCCTCCATTGCATAAAATTTTAGAAATATATGCTTAATCTAAATTATATATTAACAAATTTAAATTTCAATACTAAATGTCTTTTTTATTTCTTCCATTTTTTACTTGTATCTGGCAAATGTCCTTAAAATTTAATATGTTTATTATAATCAAGATTAAAAACACATGTTTATTTTTTACAAATTAGGTTATACTATATATATTATTCATATATTAAAAGGAGTGATTTTTATGGAAACTACTATTATGTCCTTATCTATTGAACCTAGAAATGTTCATGCCCCAGAGGTTCAAACTATTTTAACCCAATATGGATGCATAATAAAAACAAGAATTGGTCTTCATGAGGTTACCACAGATTCATGTTCACAAAACGGGCTTATACTCTTACATATTTGTTCGGATTTATCAGAAATACAATCTCTTGAAAAAGACTTACTTCAAATACAGGGTGTAAAAGTAAAATATATGACTCTTTAGCAAAGAGTAAAAATTAGAGAGATTAGATTGTATTCTCTCTAATTTTTTATTTCTGCTATATATCTATAGCAGATTCCGGACACCTAGTCAAACAAAGCCCACATCCGAAACACTTAGTAGTGTTTATTTCTGCTCTGTCTTTCACAACTATAGCGCTATACGCACAGCTAATTGCACATTTTCCACAAGAAGTACATTTTTCTTTATTAATCTTAGGAAATATAGGCTTTCTTATAACATTTCTTTCTTTTATTTTCCTAGCTGTTAGTCCTCTAATTTCGTCTAAACTTTTGATTCCATGGTTATCAAGCCAATCATTTAATTCACCTAATATTCTAGAGTATGCCTTATGACCTTCTAATATTGCCGCAGTACAAATCTGTACTGCTGATGCTCCAGCCATAATCATAGCCACTGCATCTTCCCCTGTAGATATTCCTCCAACACCTATTACTGGAACCTTTACAGAGTTAGCTATAGAATAGACATATCTTAAAGCTATAGGGTTTAAAGATTTACCTGAAAGCCATCCATATCCCCTTTCATCCCCTAAATATGGGAGACCTGTTTCTACATTTATGTGAAGGCAAGGTCCCATAGAGTTTACTGCAACAAACCCCGCAGCACCTTCTTCTACAAGTCTTTTAACATACCATCCTATCTTTGTTATACCAGGACTTATCTTTATATAAACAGGTTTATCGCTTTTATTTGCTACTTTTAAAGACTCTACCACGGACTCTAAGTCTCTATCCACATAATGAGTTGATATCTCAATGGCATCTGCATACGGCTCTATAATAGGCATAACTTTCTCAATGTCTTCTGCAGTATAACCTAAGCTTATTACAAAAGGCACTCCATAACTCTTACACTTTGAATACCCTTTTTCAACCCATTGTTCCACAGAAAGTTCTGACCATAATTCACTATTTAAAAAAGCACCATCTTTTGTTTCCTGCATACATGGTCTAGCAGTTCTAACAAATTTATCTGATATAGTCTTAGTAACTACTCCTCCAATCCCTTGTTGCACACATTCACGCACACACTCAGCATTCCTAACCTGAGGCCCTGAAGCAGCCATAATTGGATTGTTTAATTTTATTCCGTGAAGATCTACGTTTAAGTCTGCCATAATATTACCTCCAATTTAGTTACAATTTTAATTTTAAAACCATTTTACCTACAATTTTAAATTCTACATTTCTTTGTTTTTTTCCTTCTTAGAAAGTTAAAATTAATAATTTAACAAAGCTACCAATACATATATTGGTAGCTCTCATGATTTTCACCCCATAAATACCTGTCATTGCCACTTGGCTGTATGTACTGTAATATATGGATCTAAGTTTCTATTTAAATTTAAGTAAAATTCAGGTGGTGTTTGTACACCACCTGAATCAAGGTTCACTTGATATTCTAATTCTATTAGACAACCATTCCAATATTATTTTCACATTGTTGACGCATTTGCGCTGCAGTGTAATTCACTAAATCTACGGTTCTACAAGAATATCCCCATTCATTATCATACCATGAAACAACTTTTACCATGTTTCCTTCCATTACCATTGTGGAAAGACCATCTATTATAGAAGATCTTTCATCTCCTTTATAATCTATGGATACTAGTGGTTCTTCTGAATATCCAAGTATTCCTCTCATAGCTCCTGTAGAAGCTTCCTTAAATGCATTATTAACTTCTTCTACAGTTACATTCTTTGAAAGCTCACAAACTAAATCAGTAAGAGAAACTGTAGGAGTAGGTATTCTTACTGAGAAACCATTTAATTTTCCCTTTAAGTTTGGAAGAACCTTTGCTACAGCTTTTGCCGCTCCTGTAGTAGTTGGAATTATTGATTCTCCTGCTGCTCTTGCTCTTCTTAAATCCTTGTGAGTTTTGTCCAATAATTTTTGATCATTTGTGTAAGAATGTATGGTAGTCATTAAACCTTTAACTATTCCAAATTTATCATCTAAAACCTTTGCAAAAGGAGCTAAACAATTTGTTGTACAAGATGCATTTGAAATTACAACATGCTTCTCAACATCTAAATCTTTTTCATTAACTCCCATAACTACAGTTATATCTTCATTTTTTGCTGGCGCTGTTATTATAACCTTTTTAGCACCTGCTTTTACATGTTTCATAAGTTTTTCTTTATCTTTAAAAATCCCTGTGGATTCTACTACTATATCAATGCCCATTTTTGCCCATGGCAAATTTTCCGGATCATTTTCTCTACATATTTTTATAGTTTTGCCGTTTATTATCATTGAATCTTCTGTAGTTTCTACTTCTCCATTAAATCTTCCATAACATGAATCATATTTGAAAAGATGAGCTAAAGTACCACTATCCGCTCTAGCATTAATAGCAACAACTTCTACTTCCTCATCCAATCTATCCTGAGCAATTCTAAGTACTGCTCTACCTATTCTTCCAAACCCATTAATAGCAACTTTTATACCCATATTTTTTTCCTCCTATAACATTAACAATATAATATTTAAAATATTATTGTAGCATATTAAGTTTATTTAATATTTATATATGCATCTCTTTTAATCAATGTGCTATATTATTTATATCAATATTACGCATTTATGTCAATTTTATTTTTTATTTGCTTACAATAGTATATCTTTACTTAACACATTATATCTCTTGTTTTCTATAGTATTCTTAATTATTTCATATTAAATATATATTTTGCAATAAAAACACTTACCCAACAAAAAACTGCAATGAAAATTGCAGTTTAAGTATTATTCCACCTTAAAAACCTGTGCTTTATCTCTTAAATCTTTAGATTGATCCACTCTACTTTTGAATTTTACAACCTAGTAAATAATCATTATTTTTAATTTTAAAATATTTCTGTTTATACTTTAATTTTATATAAAAATGCACATAAAAAATATTAAGTTTTCTAATGTTTAGGTTTTTAAAATGTGGCTTGACACCACTACTTCCTTATTATATTATTTAAGGAGTAATATTATGTTAATTTACCTTTCGTCCAGGTGATGAAAGGTTTTTATTTTAAAGATATGGGAGTGAAGAAAATGACTAAAATCAGAACTAGATTTGCTCCAAGTCCAACTGGTTATATGCACGTTGGTAACTTGAGAACAGCCTTATATGCTTATTTAATAGCAAAACATGACAATGGAGACTTCATACTTAGAATTGAAGATACTGATCAGGAAAGATTAGTAGAAGGTGCCTTAGACATTATTTATAATACATTAAAAGTTACTGGCCTTCATCATGATGAAGGTCCAGATATAGGTGGTGCAGTAGGTCCATATATCCAAAGTGAGCGAACACACATATATTTAGAATACGCTAAAGGTTTAATAGAAAAGGGTGAAGCTTATTACTGTTTCTGTTCTAAAGAAAGAATGGATAGCTTAAGATCAGAAGCTGAAGCTGAAAAAAGAACTTCTAGATACGATAAACATTGTGTTAACTTGTCAAAGGAAAAAGTATCTAAAAATTTAGCTGAAGGAATTCCTTATGTTATAAGACAAAATAACCCAATTACAGGAACTACAAGCTTCGAAGATGAAATTTATGGAACTATATCTGTAGACAACTCAGAATTAGATGATATGATACTTATAAAATCTGACGGTTTCCCTACATATAACTTTGCTAACGTAGTAGATGATCACTTAATGGGGATAACTCATGTAGTTCGTGGAAGTGAGTATTTATCTTCTTCTCCAAAGTATAACAGATTATATGAAGCTTTTGGTTGGGAAGTTCCAGTATACGTTCACTGTCCTCCAATAATGAAGGATGCTCAGCATAAATTAAGTAAGCGAAATGGAGATGCTTCTTTCGAAGATTTAATAGAAAAAGGATATTTAAAAGATGCTGTCCTAAACTATATAGCTCTTCTTGGATGGAATCCAGGTGGAGAACAGGAAATATTCTCTCTTGAAGAATTAACAAAAACTTTTAATTATAGAAACATAAACAAATCACCAGCTATATTTGATGATGTAAAATTAAAATGGATGAACGGAGAGTATATAAAGAAACTTCCTTTAGAAGAATTCCATACTCTAGCTATTCCTTATTACAAACAGGTTATAACTAAAGATTTAGACCTTAATAAAATAAGCCCACTTCTACACACAAGAGTAGAGGTGTTAAGTGAAATACCTGATATGATAGACTTTTTTGAAGCTCTGCCAGAGCATTCAACAGAACTTTATCTTCACAAGAAGATGAAAACAACTGTGGAAAATTCCTTAGAGACTTTAGAAAAAATATTACCTAGATTTGAAGCTCTAAACCAATGGACTTTTGAAAACATAGAAAAAATTTGTATGGATCTAGTAGCAGAGTTAGGCGTTAAAAACGGTATTGTTTTATGGCCTGTAAGGACTGCTGTTTCAGGTAAAAAATCCACTCCTGGTGGAGCTTATGAAATAGCTGAAATAATAGGTAAAGAAGAAACTTTAAGAAGAATCCAAATAGGTATTGAAAAGCTTAGAGCAGCTCAATAACTTAAAAATGTATAATAAAAAGAGGATACTAACATAATTATGCTGTATCCTCTTTTTATTATACATTTTTAAAATTGTGTAAGGATTTAAATTTTTTATCTAATCTATTAGTTCTTCATTTTACTTTATATCAATTCTCATAAATATCTTCTTAGCTAAAATATACAACACTGTAGACATTAAAACATAAGATAACATAGTTAAAGAAAAACTTTTATTCACATCAAAAATTAAGTTTACAAATTTAAAATTAAAATGTTTTGGAATAACAACAAAAACTAACAGTACAATAATAATTATGTTTATTATTATTTTAAAGTATTTACCACATAAAGCTATTATACTTACAAAATTAGCAACAGCAAAAATTAATATGGAAATTAAAAAAGTTATAATTATAATTCCTTTCATTGAAGCTAAACTTAAACTTTTAAAATAAAAACCCATGTATGGAACTATATCATTATTTAGATGAGTTTTATCCATAGTCATAATAACCATATAGGTTATTAAAGTTATAACTGTTGACATAATACCTAATATTACACTAAAAATAAATGTTCCAAAATAATATCTTTTTCTTGTATATCCTATACTCATAAAATACGAAGCTGTTTGTTGATAAACTTTTATTAAGCATGTGCAAGCTATACTTAATAATGCTATTACTGATATAACTGCAAAAGGTATGGTATCATACATCATTTCATTTTTAAAATAATATATCATTCCCGCATTTCCTAAACCTAAATTTATGCTCATTAATGCAATAACTAAAATTCCACCCTTATTTTGTTTAAAAATCATTATTAACTGAAACTTTAACTTATTTATATCCAATTTATTCATATAAACTCCTCCTTTGAAAGATTCTTATATTGCTTGTCCTATCTAAATCAAATTCCTTATCCCAATTACCATTAAAAACTCTAGCTATGCTAATAATATTTGCAAAACATAAATCATTAAGGGAATTGGTGAGAATTTTCATCATTACAGCCTTACTTATTTGGTTCATTACTTAATATAACTAACCATATAATATTTAGTATCATATGTCAATTAAAGCATACCCTAATATAAAAGGAGCTATCTTTTCCAATTTAAAGTGGAAAAGATAGCTCCTTTTAATATACTAATTAATTATTATTTTGTGAAAAATCTAACTGTACTTTATTGTCTTTTACTACAATAGATGCATTAAATTCACTACCCCGTTTTGATTTAAAACCAGTTATTACATCTGTTTTTCCTTCAGTTATAAGTTTTTTAATCTGTGCAGATGATATTTTTTTTCCGCATATATCCGCTACAAAAAACTTACATCCACTCTGCCAGTTATCACAACCATAACCTTTGCTGTTTTTTACAACATTGCCAGTTTTACATATAGGGCATACACCCATTGATTCTCTATTTCCCTGTTGATTTTTATTATTAAAGTCTTTTTTATCACTCTTAGCTGAGTGATTACTTTTAACTATATTAGTATTGTTATTCTTAACAGCTTCAAAGGAATTCTGCATAACACCAATATTCGTGCTATTCATAGCTTTATTTACATTAATTTTAGTATAATCCTCTAATTTTTTCATAAATACATCTGAACCTATTTCTTCTCCATAAACCATTTTTAGTCCTTTTTCCCAACTAGCTGTAAGAGTGGGATTAAGCAATGTAGGTATAGACTGTTTTACGACTTCGTATATCATTTCTCCCTTTTGGGTTGGAGTTATAACTTGAGTTTTTTTATCTGAACTAATATACCCTATTTTTTCTAGTTTCTTTAATATTTCAGCTCTAGTTGCAGAAGTTCCTATACCTGCACCCTTTATCTGCTCTCTAAGTTCTTCATCTTCAATAAGCTTACCCGCATTTTCCATAGCAATAATTATAGATCCTGAGGTATACCTTTTAGGAGGTGATGTCTCCCCTTCTTTTACTTCCATGTCAACCACATCAATTATCTGTCCCTTTTTTAATTTACTCAAAAATTTCAAATTCTTCTCTTCTTTGTTCTTTTTGTAGTCTTTTAATACATTAAGATATCCTTCTTCTACGCATACCTTGTCTGTAGTAAAAAATCTTTCTCCACTTACTTTAGTGGTAATAGCTAGTTTATTGTATTTAGCTGGTGGGTAAAATATAGCTAAAAATCTTCTAAGCACTAAATTATATACCTTTTTTTCTAAATCTCCAATTCCCTGATAACTTTGAAGTCCTTCCCCTGTAGGGATAATAGCATAGTGATCTGTTATTTTGCTATCATTTACATATTTAGTTTTATCTAAATTGGAATACCATTTATTGTTTAATATATTCTCCGCTATACCTTTTACTTCTTTATCCCCTTGATATTTCAATAGTTTCCTTATATTTTTATCTATTTCCTTTGCTACAGCCTTAGATAAAACTCTAGCATCTGTTCTAGGATATGTAAGCATTTTTTTCTCATATAATGACTGTACTTTATTCAAAGTTTCTTCAGGACTTATCTTAAATTTCTTTGAACATTCATTTTGAAGCTCTGCTAAATTAAATAGTAATGGAGCATTTTTACTTTCCACAGTCTTTTTTATATCCTCTATAATAGGATCTTCTTCAAAAATCTTTTCGCCAATTTCCTCTATAAAGCTTTCTGCATCTTCTCTTTTTTTAAATCCACCTTCATTATATAAAAGTGGTGAATCCATATACTTAGATCCTTCCACTGACTTCCATTCACCCTCATAAACCATTTCTTCTTCATATGTTCCTTCAGAATTCCCATCAAAACTTCCAAGTATCTTATAAAAAGGTATTTTTACAAAGTTTCTAAACTCACGTTCTCTGTCTACAATCATACCTAAAACACAACTCATAACTCTGCCTACTGCAATTACTACTTGATCATCTCCAATAGCATTAGCTACTGTTCTACCATATTTTAGTGTCAAAATTCTGGAAAAATTTATTCCTAAAAGGTAATCTTCCTTTGCCCTTAGATAAGCTGAATCTGCTAATGAATCATATTCAGAAAGGTTCTTTGCTTCCTTTATTCCTCTTTTTATTTCCTCTTCTGTTTGAGAGTCAATCCATACTCTCTTTTTTTCCTTACCTTCTACCCCTACCATTTGATCTACAAGTCTGTAAATATATTCTCCTTCTCTTCCGGAGTCTGTACACACATATACTCTATCTATATCTCCTCTTTTTAACAATCCTTTAACCACATTAAACTGCTTTGCTACCGCTGGAATAACTTCATATTTGTATTCCGTAGGTAAAAAGGGTAGTGTGTCTAAAGACCATCTTTTAAGGTTTGGATCATAGGCTTCTGGATAACTCATAGTTACCATGTGGCCCACACACCAAGAAAATACAGCTTTATCTGATTCTATGTATCCATCCTTTTTTATGCCCTTTATATTTAAAAGTTTTACATATTCCATAGCCACTGATGGCTTCTCTGTTATAAACAAAGCTTTACTCATTTAAAAACCTCGCAGTACATTTATAATTTATTTATGCCTATCCATTAAGGATTTCATACCTATAATAATAACACAAAATCATATATTTAATCATAAAAAAATCCTCCTAACATTTTAAAGGAAGATTTTCATATTTAAATAATTAAAATAGTACAATATAATATCCTAGAAGCATTACAAGCCCTATTGGCACACCCACTTTTATCCATTCACTACTCTTTATTTTTAATTTATTAGCAGTTATTATATTTGGTATATTACCAGGTATCAACATACCTCCACTAACTAAAAGTCCCATAAGCAGAGCTCTTATTTGTACTAAACTCATATTAGGACCTATTTCTGCTGCCGCTATAGTAGCATTATCTAATACTGCTGAAACCATATTCCCCCAATATAGCAGCCTACTATCCAGATTAATTACATAGGTGTCTATCAAAGGTTTAAATGCATTTCCTAAAAGTTCTAACGCCACTATAAATACAAATATTTTTACAGTTCTAAAACCTATTTCTTTATAAGTTTCTTCTTCTAAAGCTTGTTCCCCAGAAGTTTCTTTCTTATTATTTGAGTTATTATCAATATTTTTACTACATCTTTTGTCTTTAGCAAAGTACATTGCTAAGAAAGCTAATAATATTACACCTCCAACAGCATATACCCCTATTAGGTTAAACATAAAACTAAAATCTGCATTAAGTTTTGAAACTACAATAGTAGATATTGGTTCTCCTATAGGTGTCAATGCAGATCCTATTCCTATAGAAAAACAAGATATTATATTTAACTTAACTTTATTATCTCTACTGGTAGGCAATACACTTATTATTTCTACTAATATAAGTGATGCTATAATAGCAGTAATAATTCCTGAAACCAACCCCAATATAATTACCATAATAAATACAAACACCCTTAAAGACATACCTTTTAATATAAGATTTACCAAACTCTTAACTTTGCTCTTTATAAACTTAAATATTAAGCTTATTGCAAGCACAACAAAAGTTATCATATATAAAAATTCATTTTTTGCAATATGGATTATACTTTCTCTTGATAGTGAACCTGCAATTAAAGAAGCTGTTACTCCCATTATAAATAGGAATATCTCCAAATTATGCTCCACAGACTTAATTGAAAAAGGTAGAACTAAAGTTATTATCAAAACAATTACTAATCCAATTATCATAATATTTTCCTCCAATCTAGCTAATTTTTACGAATTGTATATTTAATAAAAATACACCACAAATATTATTATATCACAAAATAATCTATCCTTTTTTTAATAATTTATAAATATCTTTACTTAGATTTAATAATAGTACATAAAATTAATCCTTAATTAAAAGACTTTAATACTTTTTAAAAAAAGTTCTTACATATTATAATAACCAATTACAATAATGAAAAACCATATAAAATTTTCTGTTAATTTCTTGTTAACTCTTTTCAATACTTTGTATAGATTTTTTCGCTTTGCAATTAAATAAAACCAGATAAAATCTGGTTTTATTAAGGGGTAGGGTAATTTTAAATGTATGAGTTTATATTAAATGACATGCAACAAAATGATCTTTTTCTACCTCTCTAAATTCTGGTAGCTTTTCTTTACATTCCGGTTTAACAAATCTACATCTTTCAGCGAATCTACATCCTGGTTTTGGGTTTATTGGACTTGGCACCTCTCCTTCAAGCATTATTCTATTCCTTGTTTTTTCAATCTTTGGATCTGGAATTGGAATAGACGAAAGTAATGCTTGTGTATAAGGATGAAGTGGCTTTTCATACAACCTTCTACTTGAAGCTAATTCCACCATAGTTCCTAAATACATAACTCCAACCCTATCTGATATATGTTTAACCATTGAAAGATCATGCGCAATAAACAAATATGTTAATCCTAATTCATTTTGAAGTTTAATTAAAAGATTAACTACTTGGGCTTGTATAGATACATCTAGCGCTGATATAGGTTCATCACAGACTATAAAC
>CAZKOJ010000092.1:0-17457 GCA_964554365.1 uncultured Clostridium sp.
TGATCGAGTGGGTAGGTAGTTGTAAATAAGAGAAGCATTAGGCATTCTTAATAAACGGACGGTTTTTCGAATAATATATTCAAGCGTAGGCCACTCTAAATTTGCTTAGTAATATTCATTTCCTTTTCCTATTAGAAGGGTAATGATGGTTCCGCCTATAAGGCCACCTAAGTGTCCAAAGTTATCCACATTAGCTATGGAAAATCCTATAACTAAATTTATAGCTATAACTGACATTATATTTATAATAAAATCTTTTCCTATTCTATGTTTCATTTTTAGTGCAAATACTAAAGCTGCTCCTAAAAGTCCAAATATTGCTCCAGTAGCTCCTATTGAAACTCCCGTTGAGAACTTATAGCTGAAGATCGATGACATAATACCAGCTAGAAAGTATATAATCAAATATTTAGTTTTTCCATATACTTTTTCAACAAAAGGTCCTAAGGAGTTAAGCGCATACATATTTAAAGCTAAATGAATAATACCACCATGTAAAAACATACATGTTATTAATCTGTAGTACTCACCTCTATCTATAAGTTGATTTACCTTAGCACCTAATAGTACTAATACATTTATATTGCTATCAATAATACTTGATGATAAGTATGCAGTTAAAATGTATGCAAGTACATTTACACCAATAAGAATATATGTTATAATTGACCTTCCTGTTTTCTCAGGCTTTGGTGTTACTACATTCATAAAGTTCATACAATTCTCTAATTGCTGAACTTTATCTTCTAATCCATTAGTGTAATATATTACTTTATTATCCACAGTGTTAATAATAATTAACTCACATTGTGGATAAGTTTTGTGTGTATCCTCATTATGTATCAAAATCTCTATGATTCTTATATGTTCACATTGCAATCCATTCTTTAATAATTTTATAAAATTCTCTTTATTTAAAATTTCAGAATTATTTGTATTGGAAAAAAACATGATTTCTGCAAAATCTTCTGTTCTTTTAACAACACCCCAAGTGCTGGCGAGTCCAGGTATTTCTCCAAATTCAATGATATTATAAACATAAACTTCACATAACCTATTTATCAATTTTTTTATATACGTTTCCATAAAACCACCCTTATCTTTAAAATTAAAATATACAGTATACAAATTAATTCTAGACTTATCTTTAAATTAAAATTACACAGTATACAAATTAATTCTAGACCTATTGTACACTGTGTAACTAATTTTACTATGCAATACATTGTATTACAATGTTTGGATTTTTCAGAAGATCTATCTCATAAAATGGTATAGGTGCTTTTGTTACTACGTCATATAAGATCCTTATTATTGGTCTATCTGGGAATCCTTTATTTTGACTTATTACATAACCTTCCTCACCATTTGAAAGTCTAACACAACATCCTAGTGGATAAATAGCAAAAGTATTTTTAAAAGTTCTAACTAGTTTTTCATCAAAGCTAGTTCCGGTTCCTGAAAGTATTAGCTCATATGCATCATTAGGACTGAATTTATTTCTATAACATCTATCGTTGCTTACAGCATCATATACATCACATATACACACAATTTTAGAAAACCTTGATATCTGCTTTCCATTTAATCCATAAGGATATCCTCTTCCGTCAACCCTCTCATGATGCTGCTCTACTATCCTAATTATAGAATCTGGCATAGTTACATTTTTTTTTAATATTTCTGCACCATGTAAAGTATGCTGCTTTACTTTATCAAACTCTTCATCGGTCAGTCGCCCCTTCTTATTTAATATATCAATAGGAATTTGGGTTTTACCAATATCATGAAGTATTGCACCAATGCCTAATTCCTTTAAATCCCACTGATTAAGCCTTGCAGATATACCTAAAAAGGAAGCCATAATACAGGTATCTAATGAATGTACATACGTATAATTATCATAAGTTTGTATATCATATAGACTTTTGTTAACATCTCCTAGTTCTAATATGTAATTTATCATATCTTCTACCCCATCAAGGGATTCTTTAAGTTTCTTCCCGTTACAATCATGTACATTTCTTATTATATTAGACATGCTTTTCATAGTAACTTGTTTTAATTGTGATAGTCTCTCATCTTCTATATTTATGTCATCTAATCTTTCGTCTTTAACATAAACATAAAAAACACCCAATTCTTTTAATTTATTTATGTAGTTATTAGTTAATTTCACACCTGCTCTTAATAGCACATGTCCCTCGCTAGTTAGAATGCTTTTTCCAATTATCTCATCTTCCCTTAATCTATTTATGAATTCTAGCCTCATTTTCTCACCTCGATAAAATCCAATGCATTTACACATAGTAATTCTCAATAATAATTAACAGACCATAGTAAATTTTGTCATATATATATTTATTCGTATTGTTCCTTTTTATCCTTTATATCATTAAGTACATTTACCATAAATTTTTTTATTAAAACACATAAATCATTTATTTTTTCTTTCATATCTTCATGATTTTCTATGTATTGAAATTTAACTATCCAGGTTGGATTATATTCATCGTCTACATCTTCTATGTTATATCCATTTTTAGGGAACTCATCTTCATTAAACAAATCAAATATAGCTGAGTACTCCCACTCTTCTACATCTCTATTAGTATCGAAGTATACATTTACACTTTCTCCATCATAAAACATTTTTTTTATGTACTCTGCACCTTCTCCTACTTCATAACTTCCTATTTCCCTTACCATAAAATTAGTTTCTTTATCTTTTTGCATTAATACTAAAGAAGAAAAATCCATTATTAACACCATCCTTATATAAAATTATTGACTGTTTTGCCTGTATTTAAACAATAATGTATATTTACTTATTTACATTTTTTGGTTATCATATTATTGTATCCATATTTTAGGAGGTTCATTATGAAGAAATTTTTAGCCTTGCTCATATGTACTGTTATGATAACTGGATTGATAAGGTATAACTATACTACCCATAAACGTAAAGATATAAAATATACAGCAGAAAAGTATTTTACTACTGGAATTTTTAATGACTATAGGCTCTGTAATATATCTACAATGAATTTATCCTTTTCTAATGGTAATGTTGCTGTAATAAAAGTGGAAGGACTAGAACAAAAGTCTCCTCATAGAAAAGTAGCTTACAATGCATTCTTAGAAAAAAATAATGGAGGTACCTGGAAGGTTAAGAAAGTGTATCCTTTAGATCCTGCTTTAAAAAACCAGTGATAAAAGAATAGATATGTATTCTATTCTTTTATGTTCTTGCAATCTTCACATATTCCTTGAAGGTTAGTATTTAACTCTTCATCAATAGATGCAAATCCTGTTGAATTTTTTATTATTTCTCTTATTTGTTGCATAGGACAATCTATTTCTACTTTTTTATGACACAGTTTGCATTGCAATGTATGTTTATGTCCTTCTTCCTTTAGCATGTAATTATACTTTCCCTGACCTAAATCAAACTTTCTTATAATATGTTTTTTTTCAAATAACTCCAAGGATCTATATACAGTAGATAAATCAATATTTATTTTTCTATGTTTGCATTGTTCAAATATAAATTCTGCACTTATTGATCCATCATTATTACATAAAATGTCTAATATATTAATTCTGCCTTTTGTGGCTTTTATACCATACTGTTTCAAACAATCTTTTATTTCCAATGCCATCACCCCAAATTTTCATTAAAAAAACATCATTTTTATGCCAAAAATCACTAATATTACTCCACCTATGTAATCTGCATATTTACTAAGTATTTCTATGCGTTTCAAATATTTTGATATTATAAAAGCTATAGTAGTTATTATTAACGTAACTACACCTATAAATATTGTATTTTCTAGAATTACTAGGTTATTTTTTATATTATTAAGAGCTGTAAATCCTATGACCATAGCATCTATACTTACTGATACTCCAAGAATTACAACCATTCCGGGTTTTATAAGTGGGCACTCATCTTTGTTCTGAAACCCTTCTTTTAGCATCATTATTCCAACTATAGCTATTAGAGCTCCCCCTAAAACCTTGGGTACTGAAGCTATGTAAGTATTAAATAAAAAGCCTGCATAAGCTCCTATAATTGAGAATAAAAATTGGAAAAATCCGAAGGAAATAGCAAACATAACTTTACTCTTTCTAGCTATATTGTTGTTTAGTCCTATACATAAAGCTACACCAAATGCATCTAACGAAAGTGCTAATGCAATTAAAAATAGTGAATAAACCTCCATATACATTCTCCTTGTTTTATTGTTATGCAATAATATTATTTTACTTTATATACATTATAATGTCTAGGCATAGAGCCTGGTTTTAAAAACTTTGCTACCCTTTACATGTACTAAGAATAACTAAAATGCTTTCATTAATCTATATCCATTATCCTTTAGCCACTGTCTTCTAAATTTATAATCTGGCAATATACTGCTAACTTTATTCCAATACGTATTAGAATGATTCATGTATACTAAATGACATAATTCATGTACCACTATATAATCTACCACTGCAATAGGTGCCATTATTATTCTATAATTATAATTTATATTTTTCTTAGAAGAACAACTACCCCAAATAGTATTTTGACCTTTTATAGTAATTTTATAAGGATATACACCTATTATTTCACTGTAGATCTTAGTTCTTTCTATTAATATTTTTTCAGCCTGTTTTTTATACATGTTTATTACATAGTTTTTCACCATATTTTCCGTTAAACTTTCCTTTAAATTTATAGCATTTTTTAAAGGAATATTAAGTTTCTTATTTATAACATAAAAACCTTTATCATGGTTTCTTTCATAATCCAACTCCAGTTCAAATTCTCTTCCTAAATATAAAACCTTATATTCTTTGTTTAAAATTGAACTTTCCTGCATATGTGTATTTTGTATCATAGAAATTTTCCCTAATATCCAGCTTTCCTTTTTCCTAACTATGTTTTCTATGGTTTCTTCACTAACACCAAAAGGAGACGTAATTATAACCTCTCCTTTTAGTGTTACTTTAATTCCAATTGTCTTTCTGTTTTTTCTATTTATTTTGTATTTAAAGGAGCGTGACTCGGTATTTTTCTCCATTGATTTTACTCCTTATTTACAGTAAAAACCTTAATTTTATCTTTTACTTTTATATAATAAGTTTCACCGTTTTTTAATTCTTTTTTAGGTGCTATACTCACCTTCTTATCATCAACTTTTTTAATATCAAAAGCAGTATGCTCACCATCTTTTGCATTTATTATTTCAATATTAACATTATCTTTAATAGTATTTACATCTACACCTTTATTAAAAGTTATAGTAAATTCCTTATTCTTAGATATATTACTTTTATATTTCCCAGAAAATAATTCTGCAATAACTAAAGGGTCTACATTTTCCATGTTGAAATCTGGTGATACTCCAGCTTTCTGTATAATATTCCCTTTAGGCGAATAAAATTTTTCTACTGTTAGCTTTAATGAGCTTCCATCAGATAAAGTAAATATTTGCTGAGCTACTCCTTTACCATAAGTAGTAGTACCTATAAAAAATGCTTTTTTATAATCTTTCACCGCTGCTGATAAGATTTCAGAAGCACTAGCACTATATTCGTTTATTAGAAAAATTACTGGTTTATCAATAGTATTTCCATTATCCTGAGCCAAATATCCTACCCTTTTTCCTTGCTTATTCTCTACTATAATTGCAAGATTTTCTCCAATAAAGTTTCCAGCTATATTTAAAGCTGTCCCCATATATCCGCCACCATTGTTTCTTAAATCAATTAAATATGATTCAGGATTTTTCGCCTTAAGTTCTTGCAGTTTTTTAGTAAATAACTCTGCAGTATCACTTCCAAAGGATGATATTGATATATACGCAGTATTGTCATTTAAAATTTTACCTTCCACTGTAGGTATGCTTACGGCTCTTCTAGTTATATTAAAATTTATATTAGAAGTTCCTCTTTTTACAACTAAATTAACCACAGTTCCTTCTTCACCTTTTATATAAGAAGATGCTTGTTCTGAGGTTAATCCTGCTAAGGACTTATCCTCTGCAGAAACTATTATATCCCCATCATTAAGACCTGCTTCTGATGCTGGTGAATTTTCTATAACATTTTTCACTTTAACACCATCAGGGATGATTTCCATATATATTCCAATTCCATAAGTTTTATTGTCTATAGAATTTATAAAATCTTCTTCTTCCTGTTTTGAAAAATATTGTGAATAAGGATCATTAAGGCCCTTTACCATTTCTTCTATGGTAGGTGCGTTTAATACACTATCAGGTACTTCATTAACATATTTAGTCTTAATTATAGTTCTAGCTTCATCTAATACAGCTGAACTAGTAGCTTGTACACTGATAGGACAACTTACAACAAAACCTAAAAATAAAGCAATTGTTGAAAATATATTTACTAAACCTGTTGCTCTTTTACTAACATGTTTTTCTTCTTGTCTGCATTTAATGTTACAAATTATACTTTTCATTACTTTTCCTCCTGCCACCTGTTATATTATGTGTTATACAAATTATACATCACTTTCCACTTTTTTAAAATGTCTATATATACAAACTTTAATTCATAATATTAAAAAGTATATAAAAAAGCATTTTAAGAAATACTCTTCTTAAAATGCTTTATCTATATTAGGCATATGAAAGAAAATAACAAGTCAAAGATGCGACGTATATTTTGTGTCAGACAAGGAAACAGGTCCCGCTGATAGTTGTTCTATCAAAGGGTTCTGCTAACGAAGTATGACACGAAATAGACTAGCAGACTGACTAGTTATTTTTTTGAATGTGCCTTATTGCTCTAAGCTAGCTTCTTCAGTTTCAGGACCTTTAACAGGCTCTTCTAACTTAAATGAAACATTCCATTCATTTAAAGCAACATCTTCTTCTAATTTTAAAGTAGTAGGGAATGCAAAATTACATATCTTCGCCTTAAAAGGACTTACTATAAATTCATCAAGTTCAAATAAATTTGATTTTATTACATTTCCTTTTGTATCTTTTACAGTTACAGGGATTTTATCTATTTTAATTGGCTTAGCAGAACCGTTTCTCATTAAAAGAGTAACCAATATGTTACCGTCTTTTTGAATACCTAAACTAAATGTAGACACACTAAATTCTCCTGTTTTTAATTTTGTAAGCTCCATTAAAAACTTATCAAAAACACTTTTTTCTTGTGCTTCTATTCCCTCTGGTAAGTTTTCATATTCAACATCAATGAACTCTTCAACTTTAAGTCCTGAGTCAAAACTTATCTTCCAATCATCCATTGGTATTTTACTATATACATTTACTTTATCAAAGTAAAGTTTCCAAGGTCTTGCAGAATGAGGAGGTATATCTCCTAATTCTTTTAAGTTAAACATTTGATACGCTAAAACGTCTCCTTTGGAGTTTACTATAATAAAAGGTATGTAATCAAAGTTAACATTTTGTGAAAGTCCATTTCTTATATAAATTTTAACTTCTATTTTATCTTCCAAATTATAAGCATAAACGCCTGAAACATTTATGTCCCCTTCTTTTATAGCAGGCAACTCAGATATTTCATCCTCTAAAACTTCTTTCTGTACATCTGACATTACCATTGCTTCATGCTCTAAAAGTGACAGAACTGTAGGTACTTCTTCTCTAATATCCTTGACTTTTTTTGCTTTATCTGATTCATTTCTTTGTACTTTTTTTACCATTATATACCTCCAAGTTTTTTATACTAACACGTTGATTATGTATGTTAAAATCAATTAAAGTTCATGTTATTTCCATGAACTAGTTGTACAATTCATTTCATTTTCTAATTTAATATACCATATTAAATCTTTAAAATCAAACTTAATTCTATACCAAATATTCCCCCCAGATGTACTTACATCTGGGGGTAAAAGTTACTTAACCGGTACTTGTTTTGGAGTCATGTTTACTTGAGCTTTTATAAGTTCCATATAATCAAATGAATTTTCTTTAGTAAGCTCTGGCACTTCTATTTTTACTTCTTTATTTATATCGTAATTTTTAGTGTTATAAGTAAATCCTAAATTAATCAAACCCTTTATTTCTTCAGGAGTTTTATTTGCTGGACTATTACTTAGCTTACTCATAACATCTACAAATTTATGAAGGTCTAATTGAAGATCTACAATTCCATCTTCTCCAATTATATATCCATCAGCAACATAGTAAGTTACATCTATTCCTTTATCTCCTATAACCTTTAAATCCTTTATATTATCCATAAAGAACTTTATTTGCTTCATAGCAGCTTCTGGATTTGAATTCATGTCATTAAACATTTTTTCTATTTGCTGTTTTTGCACATCTTTATCAGCACCAGCTGATAAATCAGCACATGTAATCATAAACTGCTTAACAAAAGTTGAAATCTCTTTATTCTTCACAAAATCATTAGCTGTATAATTCATCATAGCTTTAAACGTAATATCATTTAGCTTTAATTGATAAGTTTGAGCAAATTTAATACCTTCTTTTGTGCTAATTTTTGTTAAACCTTTATAATTAATAAATGTAAACCCTGGGTTCCAGTGTTCAACATAATTTTCCATAAACTTTTGGAACTGTGGTTGAAAATTTTTCCCGAAAGTTGTTAATCCATTAAATTCCACAGATGGAGCACCATTTTGTGAAGTCATAGCAACAGGGTCCATAACCATATATTGCTTTCCTACAAATTGTGGTGGTAAATATGTTGCTAACGCAGCAGGAACTTTTACAATCTCTTTAATTTTAGGTTGACTTCCAGATATGTCTGTTGCAACCCAAAGAGTAGTTTGTACATTCATACCAGCTATATTCATAGTTATATCTTCTTGAACATTAGTTATAGTTTTTTCTTTATTTCCGTTCATTTTTATGTCCATACCTAATTTAGCATTATTCACTACAGGAATTATTGTATCCGCTACTTTCTGTCCTTCAGCTGGTAAGTCCTTTGCACCAACAGTTACCCCTATTGTATTATCGCTTTGCATAGAAGTTATATTTTGTGCATTCATTGAAGCTTTTGCAAGTCCACTATTTATACCTTGATCTTTATTAACAGGAAGTATACTTTCTATTAAAGAGTTCCTTACAACCCCTTCTCCTCCAAGTATATTTACTTGTCCGATAGAATCTACCCTATCTTTAATATAATTTTGGAAAGTAGTTTTACAATCTTCACCTACCAAAATAACTGGTGAGGAAGTTAGTGCTGCCAGTGCAGAACCTGAAAGTGCATCTGCAAATCCATTTCTACTAGCAATATAAACAGTATCATAATCAAGTTCCTTTGAAAATGTCTCTAATGCATTTACATTTCTTTCATATTCGTTATCTCCTGAAATTCTTTGTACATCTTTAAAGTCTTTTAAGTCTTCATCCTTAACTAAATCCTTAGGTCCTATAACATAAGTTTTTGGCACATTGTTAGTTACATATTCTTTATCACTAGCAGGTATACCATCCTTTGACATTAATATAATAGGCATACCTTTAGAAGCTGCTATGGGTGCCATTGATAATGCATCTGGGAAATCTTCACCTGTAGTTATTACTATACCCTTGTCTACTCCAACCTTTTTAGCTATTTGAATTGAAGTATCATATCTATCTTTTCCTGAAAGTCTTTCAACCTCAATGCCTTTATTCTTTATTGTATTTTCAACATTTAAGGATACTGCCCCTTCCCCTCCTATTAAAAATACCTTCTTAACCTTTAATCTTGAAAGTTCAACAGTTATATTATTAGTGTTATTTGATTGATTATCTAATTTATCTTTAGATACTAGTAAAATAGGTGCATTATATTGTTTTGCAAGTGGTGCAGCACTTAATGCATCACTAAATTCTTCTCCACTAGCTATTACTGCATAATCTGAAGTAGCACTCCATCCATTTTTTGAAACAGCTACTGAAGTATCATATCTATTAGCTCCACCTATACGTTCAGGTGTGAATCCACTCTTTGCTTTAACACCTGATCCTATACTTAAGCATAAACTTACAGCTAGAAAACAAGCTATTTTTTTCACGTTCATTTTTTATACCCCCCCATATCATACTGATGTAATTATATCATTGGAAATTTATTCTTTCAATCTTTAAATATAACATGCTCTATACCATAGCATTCATTTGTGTAATGTTGATATTATTTTAAATTTTAATATTCTATATATATATTAATTATATATTAATTTATTTACATTTATATATTTTTTATATATTCTTTATAAGTTTTAATTAAAATTTTATAAGATAAAAGAAGATTTAATTCTTATTAGTAACTAGATAGTTATTTTTTAAGATGCCTAATATACTCTAAATATAATCCACTCTAAATTCCTATAATAATATACTTAAAGTTCTAAATCTGCATTTTTAACAAATACCTGGAGAGAAAAGCACCTTACTTTCCTTTCTCCAGGTATCCCTGCTATTCTTCCATTAAATTTTTAAAGCTTTCTGAAGTAACCATATAGTCATTGATTGCTGCTTGGTACTTATTTTTTTGCTGATCTAATTTTATTCTAGCACCCTCTTCTTCAATCTTATCTACCATACCAGATTTAAATTTTGTTTCTGCTGTATTAAAATTGTCTTCTGCAATTTCTAAGTTTAATTTTTCTGCTTGAACTGCATCTTCTTTATTTTTCAAATCGTAGTATCCCTGCATTATCTTTATTTGAGTACTAAGCTTAGCATCCTCCATAGCTTCTCTCGCTTGGCTTATACTTACATCAAATCCTCTTATTTCCACATCCATAGTTGCTGAATATCCCATAGATATTCCTTTTTCAGTTTTAAGTAAAGTAATACTGTTTTCTTGCTTTTTCAAAGCATAATTTTTATCTACAGCATTTTGTATTCTATAGTCTATGCCATTTTCATCAAATTTAGCGAACTCCTTTTGAGCTGATGAAAAACTAATATCTTTAGTTAAACCTATTGATAAATATTGTTTTATTGTCAAAAGTTCTGCCTGAAGCTTTGCTTCTGTAGTATTCAATCTAGACTGCAGGCCACTTTTTTCTGCCATAACATTGTCTAGCTCTGTACCAGTGGTTTGTCCTAATTTTACTCTTAATGTAGTTTTCTCTATTTTTTTATCTAAGTTTGCTAGTTCAGCATGAATGCTTTCCATATCCTTCTGATCTGTTACTGCATTAAAGTATTGTCCCTGAAACTTATTTTTTAACTCCTTTAGTTTATCATCTCTATCATGTTTTTCATTATTTAATTCATTTAAGCTTTTTTGCCAATTAAGATTTTTCTCTTTGTCATATCCTATAGTGCCTTGGTCACTATCAGGACATATAGACTTTGATTTATCATAATTGTATTGAGTTTCTAATATTTTTATTTTTGCATCTCTTATCCTTATATCTGGATTAACTTTTTCAATATTATTAAGTCCATCATCTAGGCTTAAGTATAAAGTGTTTCCCTTTTGTACCCCTACCTGTACCCAATCATTAGTTTTATTTTCTGATGGTTTTGTTTCCATTTCCTTAATAACTTCATTATTGCTACTATCATTATTAACTCCATCTGCAAAACAAACAGTAGATGTTCCAAACATTATAGCTAAACCCATTACAAATGTTACTATCTTCTTCATTTTTTGTCCTCCTAATTTAACATAATTATTTTATTTGGGATTTAACAATTATCCCTTATTGAGCGGCTGCCGCTGCACTGCCTGTACCCTTTCCACATTGATATTCCATTTTTAGTTGTGAAAGCCATAAGTCCCTCTGTAAGGCTTTTAAATTATCTTCTAATTGTTTATATGCTATTTCTTTATCCTTTAAATCTATTTTGCTTATCATTCCTAAATTATATTTTTCTAATGATTCATTATAGGATTTTTTAGATACATCAAAAGACTTTTTTACAAACTCAATTTTTTTAGCCTTTTTTGTAAGATCATTGTAACTATTAATAATTTCCTGTTGTATGCTTAACTTTGTAGTATCAAGCTTATTTTGTGCTTCATCTACATCATATTTTGCCTGCTTATTATTCCTTTCACTTTCATCAGGATATTCTTTAGCTGCTAAATCATAAGCTTTGTTTTTAAGCTTTAAATACTCCTCAGCATTAACTATTTCTGCTCTGTTTTTTGAAGCATCCACTAAGTACTCATCTAAACTCTTTATCTTTGGAGAATCTATTAAAATATCCTTTAAAAAGCTATCATACCTATTTGTTAGAGCATCTCCCATAATCTTATTTATGGTCATTTGACATATTTCCATTTGTCTTTCTTGTTTTACAATCATAGGTTTTTCATTTAAATATTTAGCCTGAGTTTCTTTTCCAGCTGCCTTTGACATAGTTCCAATCTCTATTTGAAGTTTGGTTTTATTATACAAATCTAAAAGATTGTCTAACTTTTTCTGTTCAGTATCCATTAAATCCTTAGTATAAAGTATATTACTATACTGACTATACATAATAAATCTAAGATTATTTTCATTCACTTCCTTGTTATTAGTAGTAACAGATAGTTTATACTTAGCCGCCAGTGGTTGAAGCTCCTTTACCTTTTTTAGTGCATATGCTTTTTCCTGACCTATAGGAGTAAAATGAGCTACCATTTGTTCCTCTTCAGGAGTCTTATTCTCTTTACCCCTCAATGCAATCATCCTATCATTCATTATTAACATTTCATTTGCCTTGTCAGCTGCTTTCTGTGCTTGTTCGCACCCAATTTCAGATTCCTTAACAGCATAATCCTGGGCTTTTATGGCATAGGAATTTTTAAGAGAAGAATTTATAGCAGCATCTATATCCAATACACTTCCCTTTGCAAAAGCGGAAGTGCTAGTTGAACATATTGCTATAATTAAAGCTGCCGATGTTAACAATTTTATTTTTTTCATATTTTACCTCCTTTAGTGGGTATTTTTATTAGCTTGTCTATTCATATCTTAAAGCTTCAATAGGATCTAATTTTGCTGCCTTACTAGCAGGATATAGTCCGAAGAATATACCAATTGCTGATGAGAATGAAAATGCTATAAGTATTGTTTTAAAAGATACTCCTACAGATACCTTTATCAAACTACCAGCAATTTTGCCCACTGATACGCCTATAGCAGTTCCTATGATTCCTCCTATAAGACATAGTATTATAGATTCCATCAAAAATTGCACCTTTATGTCTCTGGTTTTTGCTCCAATTGCCTTTCGTATACCTATTTCTCTAGTTCTTTCTGTTACAGATACAAGCATTATATTCATAACACCTACACCACCAACAAAAAGTGATATACCAGCAATAGCAGCAAGTACTGTTGTAATTGTACTTAGTATTTTATTAAAACTTTCAAGGCCTTTAAATCCTTGCTCTGCTACATATTTATCCTTTACTTGATGTCTATTTTCCGTCATTTTTACAATGTTAGAACCTATTTCACTAGCCCTACTCATATCAGACAATATCACTGATAAACTGCCAATATCGGTTTCCTTCATTAATTTATCTGCAATAGTTATAGGCATAGCTATTGTACCTGAGTTTTCTCCAAATAATGCAGATGCATTTTCATTAGGATTTTTAAACACCCCCACTATATTTAAGTTAATATAGTTATCATCTACTTTAATATTAACAGTTTTACCAACAATATCTGTATCTTTAAACATTTTAAAAGCTGTAGTGGAATCTATTATACCTACATTTGAAGCAGCTTCTATATCATGTTCATTTAAAAATCTTCCATGAACTATTTTTATATTCATTAATTTCTCAACGCCTACGGTTGTTGCCGCTACATCCACTGGAGTTGATTTATTTTCAAGTTTTAATTTTCCTCGACTGTACAGTTGACCAACTACTTCTGTAACTTCTGGTATTTTATCTTTTATAACTTTTGCATCTTCAAGGGTAAAATAATCTCTTTTTTCTATATCTGTAGCAGATCTATTCATCTGTATATTAACTACATTACTGCCCATACCCTCAAATTCTCCTGTAATATATTGTTTTACAGAATCTCCTATGGATGATATGGTAATTACAGATGATATACCAATTATTATTCCCAGCATAGTTAAAAAAGACCTTAACTTATTTGCTTTTACACTTTGAAGAGCAGATTCAAAGCTTTCACCAATATTCACTATTCCTGCCCCCCAACTATAGTTCTTTCCTTTACAATATTATCGGAAATTATATTTCCATCTTTAAAAACTATATTTCTTTTTGTATGCATAGCTATATCAGGTTCATGAGTAACCATAACAATAGTTACCCCCTCATTATTTAACTCTTGAAAAATCCCCATTATTTCTTCACTTGAGGCACTATCTAAATTTCCAGTAGGTTCGTCCGCGAGTAGTATTGCTGGTTCATTTACTAGTGCCCTTGCAATGGCCACTCTCTGCTTTTGTCCACCAGACATTTCATTTGGTCTGTGATGCATTCTATTCTCCAAACCAACTCTACCTAAAGCCCATTTTGCCTTTTTTTCTCTTTCTGCCTTTGAAGCTCCTGCATACATCATAGGAAGTTCAACATTTTTTATAGCCGTAAGCTTGGGTAATAAATTAAAAGCCTGAAATACAAAGCCTATTTTTTTATTTCTTATAGCAGCTAAGCTGTTATCATCAAGGGATTTTATATCTACACCATCCAAATAGTATTTCCCATCACTAAGACCATCTAAACATCCAAGTACATTCATTAAAGTTGACTTTCCAGAACCAGAAGCCCCCATTATAGCAACATACTCTTTTTCTTCAATTTCTAAATTAATTTCCTTTAAAGCTTTAAGCTGGATGGCTCCGGTATCATATACTTTAACCAGATTTTCCAATTTAATTATCATTTCTTAGCTCCTCCTGTTGGTGATTTAGGAGCTTCCATTACAGTATCTCCTTCACTTAAATCTTGTGGAGCATTCAATATATACTTTTCTCCTTCTTTAAGTCCATCTATAACCTCTGAATCAAAATCAGTTTGTATACCAGTATTAATAAATTTCTTTGAAACTTTATTTTGGCTGTTTACTAAATAAACATATTTTTTCTTTGAAGTCTTATCTTCTCTTACACCATCAAGAGCTACAGCAATACTATTTCCTTTTTCATTTAATATAATTTCTGCATCTGCTTCATAACCTGCTTTAACACTTTCATCTGGGTTGTCTAATATTAATTTTACATTAACCTTATATTCCTTTTCTGTAGCATTAGGTTTAAGTTGAGCTATTTCCCCTATTTCGTCTACAGAACCAGTATATTTTTTAGTAGAACCCTTTATTTTAATATTAGCCTTTTGACCTTTCATAACCTTTGTAGCATCATATTGGCTTATGTCTATAGATACTTTATATTGAGAATTATCATCTACTATAATCATATCTCCTGCTTTAGGAATTTGATTTTCTTTAGCATCAACTTTTATTACCTTACCATCTGTATTAGCTCTTATATTACTATCTTCTATTTTCTTATTTATAGCTTCTATTTCAGATTTAGCAATTGCTATTTGATTTCTTTGATTAGTTATCTTATCACCGTTAGATGCACTTACATTATTTAAAGAAGCCTGAGCATTTGCAAGTGATGTTTGTGCCTCTTTAACAGTACTTGCTGCATCATCTACTGCCTTCTTTGAAGCATCAACATCATTTTGAGATATATATCCACCACTAAGCAATTTTTGATTTTGATTAAATTTTTTATTGGCATCCTCATAATCTCTTTGACCCTTTTCTAAACTTGCTTCAACTTGTGCTATTCCCTTTTCAGCATTAATACTTTCTGAAGCACTACCACTACCACTAATCTGATTCAAAGTAGCCTCTGCGCTAGCTAAAGTTAGCTTTTGCTTCTGAAGTTGGCTTTCAAGTTCTGATATATCTAACTGAACTAGGATATCATCTTTCTTTACTTGCTGACCTTCAGTAACTAAAACTTTTACTACTTTTTGAGCAGGATTTAAATTTATATCATTTCTATATTTGGCCTCTATATTTCCAGTAACTGTAGAACTTTGAGTTACCTTCTTTTTAACAACCTTAGATGTAGTTACTTGCTTGATCTTGGCCTTCTTTGATTTCATATATGAAGAGGCCGCAGTTCCTAAAATTGCAATAATAATTATAGATATAATGACCACTTTTTTCTTTATTTTTATAGATTTTAATTTACCTTTTATAGCCCTTAATTTATCTCTTACATTCATACATATTCTCCTTAATATAAATAAATTTAAATTTAGATATGATTATAATGGCAACCAAACCTATATAGCTATACCCTATACTCACTCCTCTCATCTCTTTCTTCTACAAGAGTACCTAAAATTCTAAGCCCTTTTATTATAGTATCCACTTCTTCTTCACTAGCGGGTTTAAGCATTTCTCTAAAACACTCCATATGTATAACTTCAATCTCTTTCTTCTTTTTCAAGGCCTCATCCGTTATAAATATTAGAACTCTTCTTCTATCTTTTTCATCACGAATTCTTTTTAGTAATCCTTTTTTTACAAGCCTGTCCACTAACATAGAAGCAGTACTATTAGGAAGTGCTAATGCTTCACTAATATCACTCAGTGTTTTTGACTCCCCATTTTCTAGCTGATGAAATATCATAGCAGATGACATATTAATCTTCTTAGAATCCATCTTGTGGCTGACTTTTCTATTCATAAGCTTTATTACTATCATTAGCTGTTTTATTATTTCATATATTTTCTCATTGTCCATTTATTTTCCTTTCATTATGGAATATTTCAATATTGAAATAATTTTACCATATTAACCTATAGGTTACCATATTTTTATTATATTTTATAAATCTAAAGATAAACTTAAATAAATATTAAGTTTTTATAAACAGACTTCTTAGTTTCAGGTGAGAGTTAAATGCCCTCTAGGCATTTTAGCCCTTATCTGAAGCTTAGAAATCGTTATCCAGGGGTGTAGCGACTCTTATCTCCATCTTTTGGAGATGGAGTGTTAGAGTCGGTAGCCATCGGATAAACAGACTTCTTAGTTTCAAATGTTAGTTGTCTTTGACCACATAGCAAAATAAGCGAATTACGACACAAATAGTACAGTGAACTTTAACTGTATTGCAGCTATTATATATTCTTCAGAAACTAGTCGCTTCATTTAGAAGTTCTAATGCTTTACTTATTCAAAAATGCCTACCTCCTCAAATGCGCCTTCCTTGGCGCCTTCGGAGCTTGTGCCTTCCATGGCACAAATTACGGCATTTTTGAAACGTCAAGCAAAGAACTTCTATAAATTTGCTCAAATGTTTCTTCACAATATATCCCAGCTTCCATACAGTTAAAGTTCACAAATTACTTCTGTTGTATTCACCAAATTATTCCATTCGTTTAGAGGGCTGCTAAGCACTCATGCCGTAGGCGGTAAATTTCATTATATCTTTATATTTTTAAAGTTTTTTCTGAAATTAGTATTT
>CAZKOJ010000093.1:0-17394 GCA_964554365.1 uncultured Clostridium sp.
TTTACTGGGATTGTCAATGCTTATTTCCCGGCAGCGTACAAAAGAAATAGGCATTAGAAAAGCATTAGGTGGATCAAGAAAAGACATATTAATTCAATTCCTTATTGAAGCATTAGTGTTAAGTTCTTTAGGTGGAATAGCAGGTGTGTTATTTGGACTAGGAATAGGATGGGCTGTTACAGCTTTTGGAATGTCAATGACATTTTCTATGCAAATAGTTATAGTAGCATTTTCATTCTCTTTAGCAGTAGGAATTATATTTGGTATATTCCCAGCATATAAAGCATCAAAACTTAAATCTATTGATGCACTAAGATTTGAATAAGTTCTACAGCATAAAAATTATAACCAGAGTTCTTAGTTTCAGGTGGGTATTTTGTATCCCATCTGAAGCTTAGAAATCATTATCAAGGGGAGTAGCACTATTATCTCCATTTTTCATACAGATTGTTAGAGTAAATATCTATCAGATAAATGTATTAAAGACTCTAATAAAGTATAGTATTCACATAAGTATAAATGTTATTTTTTCATACTTACTTCTAGGAGAAATATATACTTTATCCATTTTGAATTTTCTCCCTATTAAATTTTCAAGTTCTTTTTCAATATAATCTTTTCTGTCCTCATATAAAATTCTTCTAGAAAGTTCTATTACATTTTCATGTTCGCCAGCTAATAGTAAGTTTTCCTCCATTAATGTTAGTCCGTTCTTTAACAAAATTTCAATTGTTTTTCCAGTAAAGTATACTTGAATTGTTTTTGCTCCCTTGCCAAATAAATCCTTTAGATACTTTGAATAAATATTTCGTATTGCTAATTCTAGTTCATCTTTCTTTTCCTTAGAAAGCAATAGATCCTTATTTATAACAAAGATGTCTTTATATTGTTCTAAAACCTTAGTTCCTGAGTCTAATATAGCTTGTAAGAGAATTTCAGAATCTATAGGTTTTACTAAGTACTTATCTATTCTTAAATCTATACTTTCTAAAATAGTTTGAGAATCAGATAGTCCAGAGGTAATAATTACTGCAGAAGTATGTCCATTTTTTCTGATTTGTTTTACCATATCTATTCCTGTCATATCTGGCATAATTAAATCTGTTACTATAATATGAGGAAGATTTTCAGAGAATTTCTCTATACCATCTTTACCATTTACAGCAGTAAAAACTTTATTAATATTTTTTTTCAAAAATTTAGACATCCAAGACCTAGTAATAGCGTCATCTTCTACATATAAAACCTTTAAAACATCCTGTATTTTTAAACTTTCCATAAAACAGTGCACCTTCCTTTAATTAAGTGATTGATATTGTAAATTTAAAACAGCTGCCTTTACCAAATGTACTTTCTACTCATATTTTGCCGCCATTTTTTCAGCTAATTTTTCACATAAAATTAAACCAATACTTATTCCTCTTCATGCAGCAGTTCCAATTGTACTATGATTTATATCTACCCTAAATAATTTAGAAAGAATTTCACTTGATATTTCCATTGGCTGTAACTGAAATTTCTATAAAATTTGTATCTAAATATGTTGCTGAAATTATTATATCAAATTTTTATATACATTAACTACATTTATTTTTTTATAGTATGTTTTAATCATAAATGGAGAAAATTAATAATTCTTATAGTGCGAAAATACAGGGATTTTTTCTTGCTTTTTAGATAGCTTTATTACGGTCTCCACATATGTTTTAGCATTGAAATGATAATTATACTAATACTCGTTGAAATGAATTTTTCAAATAATTTACCCCCCTTAGACCAAGGGGGGTAAAAATTGTAAGTTCCATACAGTTATGCAATTAGTGAATTTATTAAAACTTTACATTACTAAATCTTAAACTTTTGTACCATTTCGTTAAGCTTTTGAGCAAGTTCTGCTTGGCTTTGTGCTGTTAATGATACTTGTTCGATAGCTTTTGTAGTTTCACTCATGCTTCCTTTTATTGTTTCTGCTTCTTCACTTGATTTTTGTGACGTATGTGCCATATTTTGAACAGATTCATTTACTTGTGCAACCGTAGCTGTAATTTCCTCAGACATAGCAGCAATTTCCTCAGACATTTTGCTTGCAAAATCTGAATCACTATAATACTGATTGCCTGTTTCTCCATAATCATTAAATTGTTTATGTACCTGTGTATTTATAAATTCTAATATATCGCTACCTGTATCAATGCTACTTTTAAATGATTGCTGAACTTTAACAATAGTATCTTGAATATTTATTACTGCTTGTGAGGATTTCTCTGCAAGTTTTCTGACTTCTTCTGCTACCACCGCAAAACCTCTTCCTTGCTCACCTGCTCTGGCTGCCTCTATTGCAGCATTTAATGCAAGTAAATTTGTTTGCTCTGATATACTTCCGATGGTATCTGCCATAACTTTTATACTATCTACTACTTTACCATCTTCAATAGCCTTTAACATTTTATCTTGTTTTTCGACAGATATTTTTCCAGTTTCAGCTATAGCCTTTTGGCTATTATTTTTAACTTTTGTAGCTTTTTCTTTAGACTGATTTGCATTATTACTTCCTTCCATAGCTTTAGAAGAAAGTTCATTAATGCTTGAATCTACTTCTTCGATAGATGCACTTATCTCCTCTGATGCACTACTTGCCTCTTGCATGCTTGAAGCAATATTATCTACAGCATCATCTATAGTTATAGCTTTTGAAGATAATTCTTGAACCGTTGCTGAAAGTTCTTCAGATGATGCACTTATATCCTGTGAATTTTCCATAATTACTTTTACTAAGCTGCTTACATTTTCCTGTGAAGCATTTAAGGCGGCTGCTGCTTGTCCAAACTCATCTTTTCTCGTAATAGTAATTGGAGTTGAGAAATCATAGGAACATAACCTATTTGCTAAATCTTTTATCATGTTTAATGGGTTCATTATATTTTTACTTAATGCATAACCCATAAAAATTATAATCAAAAATGCTATAGCTGTATAAATTATAATTGTATTCCTAACATTCTTAAATTGATTTATGTTATTTGAATTTGCCTGTTCAGCTAATTTTATATTTATAGCAATTAATTTATCTAATTTATCAAACATAGAAACTCTTAGTGGAACTAGCTCTGAGTTATAGACTTTAACTACTTCATCATAATTTCCAGTTTTTACAATGTTAATGACTTTATCTCTTAATTCTCTATATTTTACTAATTCATTATTAAAATCATCGTAAACTTTTGATTCTTCCCTTACTGCGTCAACATTTGTTTCATCTGGTGTACTATCATATTCCTTTTGCAACTTTATATTTTGATTTGTTAAATCATCTATAGCCTTTATCTGCTCAGCTAATTTTGACTTATCTCTTTCAAAAACCATCATAATTGCATTAGCTTCGATTTCATTTAAATTACCTTTAATTTCTTCCAAATCCTTAATGGCTATTAGATTACTACTATATATAGCATTAGAACCTTCATTTATCTTTGAGGAACTTAAGACACCTTTTATTCCTATTAAAGCCATAAAAATACAGGCTACTGAAAATACCGCAATAAGTTTTTTTCTTACATTTAAATTTAAAAAAATTTTCATTTTAACGCTTCCCTTCTTTTTTAAGTATAAAATTATAATTTGAATTTAGATACTTGTTTCATCATTTTATTTGACATTTCACTTAAACTTTCTACTGTAGTAAAAACTGTTTCTGCTGAAGCATTCATTTCTTCAGAAGAAGCTGCAATTTCTTGTGAAAATCCTGACATTTCTTCGGAAATTCCAGTACTAGTTTCTATTTGTGATAAAATAATATTTTTCTCTTTATTAATAGAACTTATGGAATTGCTGACTTCCTCAATTTTAGGAATTACTTTTTCAACGGCATCAACTATACTTCTAAAAGACTCTATGCCAATTTTAATAATTGATACTTGATTATTAAACTCACTATCCATTTCTCCGCTTGTAGTTACAATACCCCTAGCTTCAGAATAAATAGAACTTGTAAGTGCAGCAATTTCTTCTGAAGAACTCTTGCTTTTTTCTGCAAGTTTTCTAACTTCATCAGCTACTACTGCAAAGCCTCTTCCGGACTCTCCTGCTCTTGCTGCTTCAATGGCAGCATTTAAAGCAAGTAAGTTTGTTTGTTCTGAAACATTGTTGATTAAATTAGTTATATCATTGATTTTGATTATATTTTCATTTAAATTAGTGATTTTTGTACCAAATTCAGCAAAGGTACGACTCACCTTTACTGAAGAATCTGCCAAGCTTTGCATTTTTGAATTACTATCACTAGCTAAATCATTGATTCCCTTTGAATTATTTGTTACTTCAGTTACAGCGGTTACAATGTCCTCAATAGATTTACTAAAATTATCAAGAATGTTAGTTACATTTACTAATTCGGAGGCTTGACTACTTGTTCCATGTGCAATATCCTGTATAGCAGTTGATACTTCTCCAGAAGAAAAAGAGACTCCTTGTGCTACTAAATGGAGATTATGGGTTTTATCTTTTATTTGTTTGGAATTTTCTTGTACCTCTAAAAGTATATTTTTCATAGAGTCTTGCATTTTTTTAGTTGCTAAAGAAATAGTTCCTACTTCATCCTTGAAATCCAAGTACTTAGAATCAAGCTCTGTACTAAAATCACCTGAACCTATTGATTCTAAATGTTTTGACAGTATATTTATAGGATTTGATATCCTATTTGAAATAAAGATAGTGATACAAATACTAATTAATGTAAATATTATAAATAAAATTAATGTTATAAGACCTATATTGTTTGCACTTTTTATAAATTCAGATTTTTCTATAAAAACTATGTAGTTCCACCCTAAGGAATTATTAGAGGACTTTTGTACAGTTGCTAAATAATCTTTTCCATCTTCCAGCTTCACACTAAAGGGTTCTGAAACAGAAGTTATATTGTTTAGCTTCTCTATTTTTAGATCCTTTATATTTTTAGAAATAAGATTTGAATGTTTAGGATCAGCTATAATATTACCGTTTTTGTCAGTAATAATCATATAACCACTTTCGCCAATTTTTGTATTTTTCACCATATCACTAAGCATTTTTAAGCTTACATCTAATCCTAAAACACCTTTGATTTTATTAGTAGAATCTTTTATCGCAATTACAGAAGTAAGGGTTGCGTCACCATTAGTTGTTGTGTATATATCTGTAAAATTTACTTTATCTGGACTTTTTATGGCAGTACTATACCAACCTCTTTTTCTAGGATCATAACCATCTTTAACATTTCCACTAGGAAATTGAATATATCCTCCATTTTCTTCAGATCCCATGGATAGCATACTTATTTCAGGATGACTTTTGGCAAAATTTTCGAAGAGTTTATAAATTTCTCCTTCATAGGGATCATTTTTAAGTGAGGTCATTTCACTGACTTCATTTGTACCTTTTTTATCCACATATGAAACAACCTTAGAACCTGTATTTTCAATAAGAGGAAGAGTTGAAAACATTTTACAATTCTCTTGTATCAATGAAAAGTATTCAGAAATACCTGAATCTATATGTGTAATTTCCTTTCCTACAGATTTTACATAATCATTTTTAGTTTGAATTGTAACTTTAGTATACACAATACCACTTGTCAAAAGTAAAGAAACAACAGTTATAGAAACAAAACAAACAATTAGTTTCATTTTTATCCCTAATTTTAAATTAGAAAAAATTTTCATGTATTTGCCTCCTTTTAATTTTCAAAAAAAAGGCCCATAATAAGATTAAAAATCTTATTATGGACCTTTTGAATTTAAAATCATAGTGAAATTATTTCAAAATAGCTACCCATAAATATTTAATTAAAGTTGAAAAGAATTATGGGAAAAATAGCTAATATAGTGACCTATATGTCTACTTTTTTTAAAACAAAATTCAGTTTGCAACTTTATTACATATTAACACATTTTTTTTTTTTTGTAAATATACCATAAATACTAATTCAGGACAAACGATGAATATTTTCTTCAAAATAAAGTGTTCTTATTCAATGCCTAATGAAGCATTCCATGGATATCATAAAATTAAATTACAGAGTTTTATGCAGTACAAAATTTGTAATTTAGTAGAAAATAATTAAAAAATTACGACAAAATATTTGACTTTTCGACTTATTTTTGATAATTTCTTAATAGTAGTTATTTTTTTTAGGAGGTACGTATGAGTACTAATGAAACACAAAATATAAAAATTGTTAATGCAGATCCTTCAGCATTAGGATTATTTGGACTTGCTATGGTAACATTGGTGGCTTCATCACAGAAGCTTGGGCTTACAGAAGGGGTTTCCTTTATACTTCCATGGGCAATATTTTTAGGTGGCTTTGCTCAGTTATTTGCCTGTATAAATGATTCTAAAAGACAAAATGTTTTTGGAACAACTGCCTTTGGTGCATACGGATTTTTCTGGCTTGCAGTAGGGACTTCATGGATGATTAAAGCAGGTTTGTTTGGAAAAACTCTTGCATCAACTGTGGACCCAAAGCAGCTTGGATTTGCATTTTTAGGTTATTTAATATTTACTATATTTATGACTATAGGTGCTGCTGAAACGCATAAGGTATTATTCACAATATTTTTCCTTATAGACTTTTTATTCTTAGGATTAACGCTTAATTCCTTTGGAATTATGGCTGAGTTTTCACATCATATTGCAGCATTCTCAGAATTTGCAATATCAATGGTTTCATTCTATGGATCTGCAGCAGCGGTATTAAACCCTCACTTTGGTAGAGAGTTTTTACCTGTTGGAAAGCCTTTTGGAGTATTTAAAAAGTAGAAAATAATCATAATTTCTAAGCCGTAGGGTCATGCAATGGACCTACGGCTATTTAGTTTAAAGTGTAATAGTTTTTTGGAGTTTTAGCTGTTACTAATATAAAAAAGTGGTGGTATAATTATATATAATGATCATACAAGGAGGAGCAATAAAATATGAATAAAAAGGATTTAGTAGATATAAGAAAGGAATTTAAAATGGGGAGTTATATGCTTCCTATAAAAGAAGTATATAGTGTTTACTTAAAGAAAGATAATGGAGAAGTAATAATAAAAGAATTAAATCATTTTGAAATGATGGATATAGAAAAGGGAGAGCTTTATTTAGATAATTTCAAGAAAATTTTAACAGGTACTATAGATTCTAAGGTGTTCGAGCTTAATTTTAAAGCTGAAAACACAGTTGAACAGTTGGATGAAGTTGCAGTTACTGAAGATGAAAATATTAGTCAACATATTTTATATAAAGCATTAGGTAATGGAGAAAGTATAGTGCCATGTGCTGATGAAATAGTGGATAAAATAGCTAAAAACTATACTTATGATACAGATATAGTTATAAACTTTATGAAGGCTGAGTATTATAAAGGTAATAAAAAAAGAAGCATAGAAGCGGAAGAATCTATAGATGATTATGTGCAGGGTATAGAGTTTATATTATGCAGTATAAATAAGGTAGATGCTCCAAAGAAAGTTTTAAAGTTTGATTATTCAGAGATGAAATTTAAACCTAATTCAGCGCTAGATATGGTAATAAATTTAAAATCGCCTCTTGATGGATTTATGTTTCCAAGCTTTTCTTCACAATACGTAGATGTGAACAAGGTAATTTATTATTCATCAAAAGCTAAACAAATAAACACAACTTTTGTGGAGGAAGTGCTAGGATGCAGCACTAAACCAACAGCCATAGAAGAAAAAGAAAGTTTTGATGCTATTTTAAATACAGTAGTAGGGGGAAGCATTAAACCTGATACTATGCAGGAAATATATGAAAAAATAAATGAAAAATTGGATAATGAAGAAGATGATGAACAGGAAGAAGAACCAACTGTAAACATGAGAGACATAGAAAGGGTTTTACAAGATAGTGGTATAGAAAATACTGAAGTAGTAAAAAGTGCATTTGAAGAAATCTGTGGTAATGATTATGAATTTAAAGTAAAAAACATAATACCTGATTTTAAAACAAGATCTATAAAAATAGAAAACGAAAGCACTAATATAACTATAAGTCCAAGAGATTTAAGTGCGGTAAAGCAGATAAGAGACAAAAGGGGTAGAAAGTGCCTTCTTATAGAATTAAATGAAGATGTCCAGATAAATGGTTTTAAATTAGAGACAGAAGAAGTAGATTATATATAAGCCACTGTTACTTATATTAAAAAAACCGACAGAGTATTTTCTGCCGGTTTTTCATTGTGGAATAAATTAACAAACTTACAAATTTCATATTTAAACAACAGCCTATGAGGATAAGATATTGGATACTGTAGATTACAGCAATCGTACAAAGATGTAAGGTTAAAAAGAAAATATGTAATCTAAATCAATGGAGAATAGGATAAATATTTATTATAATTAAATCACAAGGTTAAGTTAAATAAATTTTTTACGAGGTGATTTGATTATGAAAAAATTAAAAAACATATTAAATGCATTAGTTAACAAGAAAGTGAAAGAGGAAGAAGTTAATGTATTTGAAATAAAAGATTTCACAAAAGAGACTATAGACTTAAATATGCTTTTAAATAACAACTTAATGTTCTAATATAGAAACTTAAATTGAACCTTATTCTATTTGGAGGTCATTAAATGGACATAGAAAACATATGCCAAAATATAATAAATAAAAAATCCTTATGAATCCTAAGAAAAACTTAGATTTATGAGGATTTTTTATTTTAGAGGATGTATAATAACAAAAAATTTTAACCGTTACTATACGGAAGCTTTTACAAAATTTGTAGTACTAACTTTATTTTATTATTAAAGAATAAAAACAGGTTAAATAAGAGAAAATATTCTAAATAAGTATTTTGAAAGGATGATTAAATTTTGCAAAAGCAAAATCTTCAGAAGATCATTGAAAACATGAAAAATAGTCTTGGAAATCAAAGTAGTATAATCATTAAAAATATAAATATTGGCAAAGAACAACCAATTAAGGCATTTTTAATATATATAAATGAGTTATCAGATAAAAGTTTAATAAGTAGGGAAATTTTAAATCCATTGATGATCTTTGTAAATGAAAACTTAAGTGAAAAAGAGAATATTGATGATTATTTGATTACAACTTACATATCTTTAAGTAACACTTATGTTGAGTATGACTTTAATAAGACAGTAGATACTTTAAAGAGAGGAAAAGCTGTGCTTTATACTGAAAATAGCAATGGATATATAATATCTGATACTTCAGCAGCAGAGCATAGAAATATTGAAGAACCTTCAAATGAATCTTCTATAAAAGATAGTAGAGAGGGATTTGTAGAAAACTCTGATATAAATATAGGTGTATTACGAAGGAGAATAAAAGATAAGAATTTAGTTGTTGAAAATTTAATCATAGGAACTCGTACACAAACAGATACTTCCTTAGTCTACATTAGTGATATAGCAGATGAGAGTATTGTAAGCCAGATAAGAGATCGTTTAAAGAGTATAAATGTGGATAAAATAACTGCTTCAGGAATACTAGAACAATATATAGAGCATGAACCTTACTCTATCTTCCCTCAATATCTATCTTCTCAAAGGGTTGATAGAATAATTTCTGGTATTATGGAGGGGAGAATAGCTATAATTTTAGATGGAACACCATCCGTACTTCTAGCACCAAGTACTTTTTTTGATTTTTTTCAATCAGTGGATGATTACTACGAGAGAACTATAATTTCTAATTTTACTCGTATGCTTAGGCTTATAGCAGTATTTATAGTAATTACACTGCCATCTATCTATCTTACTTTAGTTAAATTTAATTCAGAGCTTATTCCAATCAAATTTATTACACCTATTATTCAATCAAGAACAGGTATAGCTTTAACTCCTTTCCTTGAAATATTATCAATGGAGATTATGGTAGAGTTTCTAAGGGAAGGTGGACTAAGATTACCATCTAAGATTGCTCAAACACTAAGTGTAGTTGGTGGTATTATCATTGGAGATACAGCTATAAAATCTAAAATTGTAAGCCCAAGTACCCTACTCATAGTTGGAGCCACGGTTGTTGCTAGTTTTTTAATTCCAAATTACGACATGTCCTTAAGTATAAGGTTGATAAGATTTCCAATGATTATAATTACAAATATTTTGGGTATATTTGGAATAGCAATAGTTTGGTTTTTTATTATAACTCATCTATTTTCTATGAATAATTATGGAGTTGAGTATATGACATTCTACAAAGGTGATATGAAAGATATATTCATAAGATCACCTTTGTGGAAAATGAATAAAAGACCTGAAATCATACCTAGTAAAGATAAAATAAAGCAAACGGACTTTAGAAAAAATTGGAATGATTCTAATGATAAGAGTAATGAATAGATATGGATAATAAAATACTTAATGAAGATAAACTTGTATATCTGTTATTTGGCGCCATAGTAAGTGTAGGAATTTTATTTCTTCCTAACTCTGTTGTTCCATATGCAGAACAGGATAGTTGGATATCAATTATTTTAGGAGCAATATATCCCTTATATATGATTTTTATAGCCTGTTTTTTAAAAAAACATCATCCAAATAAAAATATACTTCAATTAAGTAGAAAATACTTTGGAAACTATTTTGGATCCGTACTTAATTTTTTGTTTGGAGTATTATTTATAATAAACTTATTTTTATCACCAGCAGGAGTATCAAATTTTATAAGAGCTTATATATCTCAATTTGTAACTCATGTAGAGTTTATTAGTATGTTTTTACTTATAGGTGCTTATGCCGCTCATAAAGGTATTGAAGTTATTATAAAATTAAGTGAAGTAGTATTTTATTGTGGTATTGTTATCTTCCTTACTGGGTTAACTGTTTTTCAATATGGAAGTATATTAAATATACAACCTGTAATGGGTGCAGGATTTAAAAATATTGTAAAAGGAAGTTTTAATAGTATATATGCTTATAGTTGTATTGAATTGATTTTTATTGTTTATCCACTATTTAAAGATGTTAAAAAAATAAGAAAATATGGAATTTTAACGGTAGTTATTACTTGTATTGTTTACACAGGGGTAGTATTTGCTACTATTTTTTATATAGAAACAGACTTAATAAAAAAAACTTTATGGTCAACAGTTTATATTGTTGAAAGTATAAGATTCCCACTAATAAATAATTTAAGGTTTATTGTATTTTTTTTCTGGTGCATGTTAAGTTTTAAGTCTATAAGCATCTATTATTATGCAGTAGATGCTGTATTAAAAGATATATTTAGAACTAGTAAGATACATGAATATTACTTAATAATATATCCTTTTGCTATACTTGCAGCAGCTAGATATAAAAATGAAATTGTAAAGAGAGCATTTGGAGATAAAGCATTGCCTTATGTATTTGTCTATAACATAGTTTATGTAACTGTAATTGCCATTATTGTGTTAATAAAAAGGGATGATAGCTGTGAAGGATAAAATATACTATATAATTTTTATTATTGTAGTAATATACTACAGTATTTTTAATACTTATGATAAGCCGGCTGTAGAAGAGTTGGAAATACCTTCATATGTTTCGGTAGATATTCAGAAGAAAGGTGATGAAAGTAGTTATCCTATAGGTGTTAACACTTATGTTTTTCAAGAAGATGGCGACATATTAGTTAAATATCGAGAAGGTGTAGGAAAAACTCCTGTAGATGCTAGGCAAAAAAGACAGTTAAGAGAAGACAAACAATACATTATAGGACAAGAAAAAATGTATGTAATAAGTGAGGAAACTGCAAGATTAGGAATAAAGTCTTATATTGATTTATTGTTTACAAATAATCTTACAAACGATAAAGCACTAGTTGCTATTAGTAAAGAAAAAGCCTCAGATATTCTAAAATATGCTAGCAAAGAGTATAGTGATAGACCAGATTACTTGGAAGGAATTGTAAAGACTATAGATAACCTTAATTTTTATAGTGAGGAGAATACAGTATTTGATGTATATTCTAGATTGACAGCTAAGGCAAGGAATCTTGTATTACCATATATTGAAATTACTGGTGAGGGATTAAAGGTGACAGGTACTGCTGTATTTAAAGATGATAAGATGTTAAAAAAAATAGAAGGTGAAGATGTCAGGGTTTTAAATATGTTACGGGAAAAAAGTGGAAGAGGAACTATAACTTTGTCACAAGGTGAAAATAAGTATATAGATATATACGGGAAACCCAAGAGAAAAGTAAAGTGCTGGAAAGAGAATGATAAGCTTAAATTTTTAATAAACATAGATTTTAAAGGTGAGGTAATAACAAATACACTTAGTAAAAAATTAAATGATGAGTACTCTACAAAAAAACAAATAGAACATATGGCAGAAAAAAGAATTGAGAATTTAGCAAATGATTTTATATCTAAAATGAAGCTAGAGTATAAACTAGATTGCATAAACTTAGGAAGAGTTGCAGCAGCTAAATATGGGAAAAACTCAGTAGAAGATTGGAATGAAGCTATATTAAATTCAGAAATTTATATAAAAGCAAAGGTTAACATTACAAAACAAGGAAGAGGAGGTTACTAATGGATATGAAAAGTAAAAGCAATATAACTTCTTCTGATATGTACTATATAATAATTGGAACTATAATAGGAACTGGTATTTTAAGTATTGCAAATTCTCAAGTAAAAGAATGTTATCAAGATGGATGGATATCTGTTATATTAGGAGGAATTTATCCAATAATAGTAGTGCTTTTATCAAGTTATATATCAAAAAAAAATCCCAATAAAAATATTTTAATACTAAGTGAAGAATTTTTAGGAAAGCTCTTAGGAAACATAATGAACTTCATATTCCTTACTTTTTTTCTTGTTATAGCTGTACTGGTGGTTTCAGGATTTAACAACATAATGATGATATATGCTACTGCTTTTATGAGTCCTATACAACTTATAGGCATAGTTGGACTTTTGGGAGGATATGTAGTTTATAAAGGAATAGGCGTACTTGCCAAAATAAATAAATTTTTCTTTTATGCAAACATACTTTTAATCGTACTGATCTTACCTGCACTAAAAAGGGGGTCATATTTAAATATACTTCCAGTATTTCAGTGTAGAGTTATTGACTTAATGAAGGGAGCAAAAGAAACTTTTTATTCTTATGTAGGTGCAGAGATTATGCTGCTTATAACTCCATATATTAGTGATAAAAACAAAATACGAACAAAATCTATTAAGGCTGTTTTAACAACGATATTTATGTATTTCTTAGTAGTTTTTATTACAATTCATTATTATGGTCCAGATATCGTCACAAAAAGTACTTGGTCTCTGGTCAATGTAAGTGAAAGCATAAGAGTTACCTTGATAAATAATTTTAGATTTATTTTTGCATCTATATGGATTGTTATAACTTTAAAAATTTTTTCCAATTATTATTATGCTTCAACTATAATAAGTGAACATATATTTAAAAATGTCAAAAGACAATACATATGCATTATTTTATACATAATAATTTTAATTTCTGCTATGAAGTTTACGGATGAAAATTACAGAAGAGAATTTACAGGTATTATAGCCCCCATATATACATCTTTTATATTAATTTTTATTATAGTAATAGTACTTTTTTCTGTTTTTAAGGTGGGTGTTAAACATGAAAAAAAATAAGTTTATACTGACTCTTATTTGGATATGGTTTTTAATATTACTAGTTATACCAAAAAAACATATTGAACCTGTAGAAAATCTTGCTGTAGAACTAGGCAGTGGATTTGATATAATAAGTAGTATTGATAACAATTATATATATAAAGTAATAAGAAACGTTCAAATTGTTGGACAAAATAATAAGCTTACATCAAAAAATTATATTGGATTTGCTACCAGTATGGGAAAAACAAGAGATGAGAGAAAAACCAAAATGGAAAAAGAAAACCTTCAGGGCATGGAAAAAGTATATATTGTAAGTGAAAAACAAGCTGATGTAGGCATAAAAAATGTTATTGATATAATATTTAGAAATCCAGTAGTAAGTGATACTGCATTTTTTGTTGTAGCCAGGGGAAGTGTAGAGGATATGTTAGCATATAAAATACCAGGATATGTGAGTTCTTCTGATTATATTTATGGAATGATTAAAAATGGAAAGGTAAATAATTTTTTTTCAGATAATTACGCTGCAACGGATTTGTATGTGAGAATGGATAGTGAAGGAAAAAATGTAGTTGTACCTTGCCTAGACATTGATGAAACAGGCATTTATGTATGGGGGTTTGCACTATTTAAGGAAAGCAAATTAGCAGGAGAAATGAATATTGATGAAGCAAGAGTAATGAATTTATTAAGAGAAAACAACGTACAAGGAACAGTTACAATTCAAAAAAATAGTAAAGAGTTCATAGATTTTTATTGTAAAACAAAAAAGAAAGTGAAATGCGAGAAAGACAAGGATAAGTATAAGTTTACTATAAACCTTGAGTTAAAAGGGGATGTAGTATCTAACGAGTTAATTAGCAACTTAAATACTGACACAAAAGCTATAGCTGAATTTGAAAAAGAAATGGCTAGGAATGTGGAACGTCAGTGCTATGCATTTATAGATAAAATGAAAAATGATTATAAAATGGATTGGATTGATCTTGGTAAGTATGCAGTTGCAAAAGGTGGAAGAAGAACCAAAACAGACTGGAATAAGGTGGTGATTGGTTCTGAAATAAATGTGAATGTAAAAGTTAATTTGGATAAATTTGGAAGAGGAAACTATTGATTAAAGATAAAGTAAAGGGCTGGTTTTAGCCGCCCTGACGTAAGAAAACATTTTTATAGGAAAACAGTGTAGCATTATGCTACGCTGTTTTCCTTTTGCATATAGTCTTCTGCAGTTAATGTTTTATCTTCATCGACAATTACAGGCTTCGCCTTATTAATCCAACCCTGTATTGTTGATTTTGAAATGCCATACTCGCTACTTAAATCGGTAATACTTTTACCACTGTTATATAGTTCAACCATAGTATCTTTAAATTCTTTTGTATATTGCTTTTGACCTCTTCCCAATCTTGTTTTGCGTACAACTATCCCGCCGCCGCAACAATGTTTTTTTATTTCCGTTGGGGCAGTTTGGGAAAAGAGTACTTATTTGCTTATAAAGATTCCAATTGATGAACATTTGGCATTTACTACGAAAAATATTTTCCGGTCATTTCTGTCACATCGATTCGTATTACTGCTGTACCTCTAATCATATTGTTCGGAATTTCATTTTTTACCAAGTGGGGTGTGTATTTTTCTACGATTCTTTTCAGTATGGTACTTTTTTCCTCAATATCATCTAAAAGCTTGGCAGTACCGGAAATAATTATACTTTCGTATTTTGTATTTGTATCGCATGGTTTTCCATTCGGATTCAGCAACAGCTTCTCCAGTTCATAAACAGAAAAGCCGACTTTGGAATTGTGGGCGATATTGTCAAGCTTTTTGCCTTTTGGTAAACCGTGGAAAAAGATTGCCTCATCGAAATAGATAAAATGGATTGGGGTGCTGTACGGTGTACCATCGGGATTCAGTGTCGCCAAACTGCCGGTCTGTGCTCGCTGAAGCAACTGGTTTATCTCTTGTTTGGTCAATGGGTGTGTTTTCATACGATGTTGCATAATATAGCCTCCTTATCATACCGGTTCCTTTTTTCTTTACTATACAACAAATCCGTCCCCTTTGTAAGAGCCGGTTTTGATAAATTTATAGGATACAGTTGAGTTAACCGAACCAAGCCTGAGATAAAATCTTCACAGCCATCCGAATATCCTTATCTGGTATCATGCCATATCCCAAGACAAGGGCATTGTTCCTATAATTTTGTTTGTTCAGCCAGAAAGGGGACACAGGGCATACCTTAATTTTGTGTTCAAATGCTTTTCGAACAAGTTCATCTTCTTTCTGTCCATCCAAGAACTCCAAAAGAATATGCAATCCAGCTTGGTGACCATAGATTCGCACCTTATTTCTCATGTTTTGCTTAATTGCATCAATCAAGGTATCGTGCTTCTTTTTTTGAGATAGACAAATCTTCCGGATATGCTTTTCCCAATGCCCATCCTCCATAAATCGGGTCAGAATTTTCTGTTCTATCAACGGTACGGTACATTGATATCCAGTAAACTTTTCTTGATATACCGGTAGCAACCATGTCGGCAATATCATATATGCCATTCGAAGACCCGGAGAAAGTGCTTTAGAGAATGTACCAACATAGATTACTCGCTCATATTGATCGATTGATTGGAGAGATGGAATTGGTCGCCCGTTATAGCGAAATTCGCTGTCATAGTCATCCTCGATAATGATATTGTCATGTTCCCGTGCCCACTTCAATATTTCGATTCGCTTATGGATTGGCATAACAGTACCCATTGGAAACTGGTGGGATGGTGCAATGTGAACCATTCTTGCGGATGATGTGGCAAGTTTGTTTAGTTCAATTCCATTCTCACAAACCGGTATCGGCAAAATCTCGAATCCATTACTCCGGAAGATGATGCTGGCACCATCATAGCAGGGTTCCTCCATAGCTACTTTTTTTTCCGCATAGGGAAATATTTTTATCATTATTTGAAGAGCGGATTGTGTGCCGCTACAAATTACGATCTGTTCAGGTTTGCAGTTGACTCCACGGCTGTGATATAAATATTTCATGAGTTGGATTCGCAAATCCATGTCTCCTTTTACATCGCCATCACCGTGGACATCTTGCGCTTCTGGCCCATCCAATACATCAGTCATATACCTCCTCCAGAGCTGATATGGAAAACTCGCAGCATCAAGATTTCCATATTGAAAACTATAATGGATATTCTCAGCCCCGCGTTTGGAAACACTAAGCTCCGCTTCACTTATTGTTAAACTCGCCGTTCCTTTTTGGTTAAGATCAAATTGCAAATTGTTAACCACATAGCCGGAACCTGCCACACTTGTAATATATCCTTCCAGCGCTAGTTGTGCATAGGCATTTTCGACAGTATTCCTTCCAATCTGCAATTCCTTTGCCAATGCCCTCGTGGATATTATCCGTGTGCCAATAGACAAATTTCCTATGAGAATATCATGTTTTATTTGTTCATATATCTGCTGATAAATCGGTTTTTTTCTCTCATAATCAATGTGCAGCATTTTTACTTCCTCCATTCATTACTACCCTGCCGTAATTATATCATAAAAACACTTAACTGTATCCTATGAAAATCGAAAAACCGACCATATACAACATATCACTTTATACATATACTATCATATAGTTAAAAATTGCATTAACAAAACTGTATCTGGAAAGGTAGTATGTTGTGAAAATAATGTTTTTTATCATGGGTTTTCTTTTGCTCGGCTTAGGTATTGTTGGTGTGGTATTGCCTGGTTTACCAGCAACTCCATTTTTACTTATA
>CAZKOJ010000094.1:0-17182 GCA_964554365.1 uncultured Clostridium sp.
CTCAGATGGAGAGATGTATTCCTTATAAGCAAACTCCACCTGAGTCTAAGAATCAATTGATAACATTATATACTTGCTCTATTTATTGCATATAAGTTGCTTAATTATTTCCATATTCCCAAAAAAGTGAATGTGGGCATATGCTCCTAATGTATTGTTTTTAATGTAGCCGCAACTCCATGTTTTTAAAGTCTTATCATACATTTCTTTAGTAAGTTTACAAAACTTTTCTTCTTTCAAATCTACATAAGATTTATGAAATTCATGGCAATTAATTTTTGTTCCTACTTTAAGAATTTTATTTTCCTTATCCACTTCGCTTTGAGCATACCCAAAGTTCTGAAGCTTTTTAGTCATATACGCATACCCACTGAAAAAGCCAACAGTTTCATAAATTTCTTTACTTTCTGCGTACTCTACACCTTCTGTAAGATACATTAAACCTCCACACTCAGCATAGCATTTTAAGCCTTTTTCAAGCTGCTCTTTTATACTTAAAAGCATAGATTTGTTCTCATTTAGTTCTTTTATAAATACCTCTGGATATCCTCCACCTAAATATAAGAAATCTATATTTTCTGGTAATTTTTTATCTTTCAATGGACTAAAAAATATAACTTGTCCTACTTCTTTTAAAAGCTCTATGTTTTCTCTATAATAAAAACTAAAAGCTTTATCATAAGCAACAGCTATTCTTTTTCCCATATTATTTAAATGATATTTATCTTCATAATTTGATGTGTCATTTAAACACTTTAAAAGCTCTTCTATATTTACATACTTTAATATTAATTCACTACATAGTTCTATTTTCTCATTTAAATCTTCTATTTCACTGCTTTGTACAAGTCCTAAATGTCTACTCTTTAGTGATAATTTTTCACTTTTAGGTACGTACCCCAAAACCTTAATATCACAATTTTTTTCTACAGCAGCCTTCAATAATTTATAGTAAGTTTCACTCACATTGTTAAATATTAACCCTGCTGCATTTATCTTCTCAAAATTAAGTATACCGTTTATCTCTGCACATAATGTAGCACTTTGAGCTTTAGGTGTTATAACTAACAATATAGGAAGATTTAGAACTCTAGCTACATGTGCTGTAGAATATTCAGAATCTATTCCCTTTCCATCATATAGCCCCATAACCCCTTCTACTATACCTATGTCACCAGTACCTCTAGAAAAAGATGCCTTTACACCTTCTTCACCCATTAAAAATAAATCTAAATTTCTAGATGGTTTTCCTGTTACATAACTATGAAAAGCTGGATCTATATAATCTGGTCCAACTTTATATCCCTGAACATCAAAGCCTTTTTTCATAAGGGCCTTCATAATTCCTAATGTTATTGTGGTTTTTCCTCCACCACTACTGTTAGAAGATATGACTATACTTTTCAAGTCCTAAACCTCCCTATTTATTAATTCTTAACTCAGATTCCCAATTAAAGCACTTTGCTACGAAAATTCACATATTACTCCCTTCATCACAGGGCTTATCGGCCCTTGGAGTAAAAGTAAAAAGTATATTCAACGCAAAATTTAGAGTGGACAGACACTTAAATATATTTAAGCGTAGGCCACTCTGAATTTGTGGCGTAATATTTTTATATGCTAATTTATAATTTTCTCATTAAATCAGCAAATTTTTCTACATGTTCATCAGTATGTTTTACGCTTATAAACATAGCCTCAAACTGAGCTGGTGACATTATTACTCCGCCTTTTAACATATGTTCAAAAAATCTTCCATAAAGGTTAACATCACATTTTTTAGCTTCCTTGTAATTTGTAACTTTTCCACCTTCATTAAAGAATATAGTCATCATAGTTCTCATCCTATTAACAACTACAGGAAGACCCTTTTCTTTTCCTATTTGTTCTACTACATTTTGAAGTTTTTCTCCTATGCTGTTCATCTGATCATAGTATGACAAATTATTATAAAGCTTTGTAAGTGCTGCATATCCTGCTGCCATAACTATTGGATTACCTGACATTGTTCCAGCTTGATAAACTGGACCCATTGGTGCTAATTGTTCCATTAAATCTCTTCTTCCACCATAAGCACCACATGGAAGTCCACCACCCATTATTTTAGCAAAAGTTACCAAATCAGGCTTTATGCCATAAATGCTTTGAGCTCCTTTATATGCCACTCTAAAACCTGTCATAACTTCATCAAATATTAGTATACTTCCGTATTTTGTACATATGTCTCTTAATCCTTGTAAAAATTCTTTTTGTGCTGGCACAACTCCCATATTACCTGCTATTGGTTCTATAATGATTGCTGCTATTTCTTCTCCCTGTTTTTCAAAAATCTGTTTAACACTTTCTATATCATTGTACTGAGCAATTAAAGTATTTTCTATACTTCCTTTTGGAACTCCAGGTGAACCTGGAATATTTGCAGTCATTACCCCTGAACCTGCTTCAACTAAGAAACCATCAAAATGGCCATGATAGCAACCTGCAAATTTTATTATTTTATCTCTTTTTGTGCATCCTCTGGCTAATTTTATAGCACTCATAGTTGCTTCAGTACCAGAGTTAACCATTCTTATCATATCTACATTATCTATTGTAGTGCATATATGCTTTGCTAATTTTAACTCTAGTTCTGTTGGTGTGCCAAAAGCTATAGACTGATCTGCAGTTTCTTTTATAGCTTTTACTATGTCTTCATCACAATGGCCAAAAATCATAGGACCCCATGCATTTACAAAATCTATATATTTTTTTCCATCTTCATCATAAACATAAGCCCCATCACCTTTTTTAATAACTGGAGGATCTACATTTAATCCTATATAAGCTCTAACCGGACTGTTTACCCCTCCTGGCATATATAATTTTGACTCATTAAATATATCTGAATTTCTCATGTTTTATTGCTCCTCTCTAATCCATTTAGCAGCTTCTAGTGCATAATATGTAATTATCATCTTTGCACCTGCTCTTTTTATAGATGTTAACATTTCTAGAGCTACTCTCTTTTCATCTATAACTCCTGCTTTAGCTGCTGCTTTAACCATAGCGTATTCACCACTTACATTATAAGCTGCTATTGGTACATCATATCTATCTCTTGCCAATCTTATTACATCTAGATAAGGCATAGCTGGTTTAACCATTATAATGTCTGCACCTTCATCTATATCATCTTCTATTTCTAGCATAGCTTCTCTTACATTAGCTGGGTCCATTTGATAGCTCTTTCTGTCACCAAATTGAGGTGCTGAATTTGCTGCTTCTCTAAATGGGCCATAAAAAGCAGAACAATATTTTGCACTATAAGCCATTATAGCTATATTTTTAAAACCATTTTCATCAAGAGCTTCTCTTATAGTTAGTATTCTTCCATCCATCATGTCAGAAGGAGCTATCATATCAGCTCCAGCTTTTGCATGGGACACTGCTATTTTATCTATGTAATCTAAAGTTTCATCATTATCCACACATTCATCATGAATTATTCCACAATGTCCATGACTTGTGTACTCACACATACAAACATCTGTTATAACAAATATCTCTGGATTTAATTCTTTTATCTTTCTTACAGCTTTTTGAACTATTCCATTATCATCATAGGCTCCGCTACCACATTCATCCTTATGGTCTGGAATTCCAAATAACATTACACTTTTAACACCTACATCTTCCATATCTTTTACTATCTCATGTAGTCTATCTATAGAAAAATGATAATTACCTGGAAGTGATGAAATTTCATTTTTTATATTTGTTCCTTCTACTACAAATAGTGGATATATAAAATCACTTGTATGAAGGTATGTTTCTCTTACCATTCCCCTTATAACTTTATTTTCTCTTAATCTTCTATGTCTTCTAAACATTGTCATTACCCCTTTTCCTAATATTATTTTTTATTTAAATATAAATTTACTCTTAATCATGAATTAATTTTTTAATTATGCCTTCTGTAGTATATTCATCACATATTTCATAGTTTATATTTTGCTTATTTAACTCATTTCCTGTAATAGGGCCTATAGCAATTACTCTCTTTTGTTTTATATTATCTAATCCCACTAACTCCAGCATATTTTTAACAGTACTAGGACTTGTAAATATAACTGTATCTACATCCTCAAAACACTGTTTATTTGGAATGTCTCCTACTACTGTTTCGTAAATATGGCATTCGTCTAAAGTACATCCCATTTCTCTTAATGCATTAACCAAATAAGGTCTAGCATTTTTAGCTCTAGGTAATAGTATTTTATCTCCTGGTTTTATAAATTCTTTCATCTTTTCAAACAAACTTTCAGCTACAAATTCATCTGCAATAATTTTAGGAACAATCCCTCTGTATTTTATAGCTTTTTCTGTAGCGGGACCTATTGCTGCAAATATAGCTTTAAGGTTTCTTATATCATAATCTCTATTATTTAAGTAATCAAAAAAGCTGTTTACACCATTAACACTTGTAAATACAATATAATCATATAAGCTTAATTTATCTATGTATTCGTTTAATCTTTCATTAGTATTCTTTATTTTTATAGAATTTATTTCTGTAACTTGTGCGCCTAAATCTATTAATTTTTCCCTTATTTCTTTTGATTGTTCTTTAGTTCTAGTTATACAAATATTTTGTCCGAACAGATGCTTTTTTTCATACCAATTTAACTTATCATTAAAATCAACCACTTGTCCTACAACTATAATACATGGGGAATGCAGCTCTGCCTTTAATGCTTTTTCTTCTATATTCTTTAAAGTACCAACTACTTTTTTTTGTTTAGATGTAGTGCCTCTCATAACTACTGCACACGGAACATTATCTTCCATACCATTTTCTATAAGCTTTTTTGAAATAACACCTAAACTTTCAAATCCCATTAAAAATATAAGTGTACCGCCTACACCTGCTGCTGCTTTCCAATTAATATTTAATTTTTCTGCGCTTTTTCCAGTAAATACATGAAAACTTTGTGCAATTTTTCTGTGTGTTACAGGTATACCAGCATAATTAAGTACGGAAATAGGTGATGTAATTCCAGGTATAGTTTCAAAATCTATTTCCTCATCTATAAGCCTTAAGGCTTCTTCCCCGCCTCTTCCAAATATATATGGATCTCCACCTTTTATTCTTCCAACAATATGGCCTTCTTTAGCTAGTTCCACTAACATATTATTAATTTCATCTTGAGTTTTATAATGACATCCAGGCTCTTTTCCACAATAAAATATTTTACAATTCTCGTTTAAATATTTTAAAATTCCTGGTCCTGCAAGTCTATCATACATTACTGCTGTGCATTGTTTTAGCTTTCTGACAGCCTTTAAAGTTATAAGTTCTTCATCCCCAGGACCTGCACCAATAAGATAAACCTTACTCATTTTGTCACCCTCCTACGCTTCCATGATTTTTTTAGCTAGATTTTCTCCTAATTCTATATAGTTTTCCTTATTACCGCTTATATCTTTTTTAATTAATTTGTCTCCTACTTGAAACACTCCCATAATATTTATTAAACTTCCTTCTATTTCTGCATAGGCTCCTATAGTTGAATGACAATCCCCATTTAACTTTCTCATAAAACTTCTTTCAGCTTCTACGCATACTCTTGCAACATCATTATCCAGTTTTTTAAACAAATGTCCATTCAAACTATCCTTTTTTATTTCTATACCTAAAGCGCCTTGTCCTACTGCTGGTATTATTCCATCTACAGCAAAATAATCTGTTATTATATTTTCCATACCCATTCTTTTTAGTCCTGCTGCTGCTAATATTATACCATCTAAATTTTCTTTTTCTATTTTAGCTATTCTCGTTTGTACATTACCTCTTATAGGTACTATTTCTAAATCAGGTCTTAAAAGCTTTATCTGTGCTGCTCTTCTATTGCTGCTAGTTCCTATTTTTGCTCCTGACTTTAACTCTATGAAATGTACACCATTCATAGCCACAAATGCATCTCTTACGTCTTCTCTCTCAGATATAGCTACTATCTCAAACATGTCTGGAACATCAAAAGGTACATCTTTCATACTGTGTACTGCAGCATCTGCTCTATCTTCAAAAAGTGCCATCTCTATTTCTTTTACAAAAAGTCCTTTTCCACCAATTTTACTTAAAGATATATCTAATATCATATCTCCTGTAGTTTCTACTAATAGTTTTTCACATTGCATATTATACTTTTCTTTTAAAATTCCCATTATAGTTTCAGCCTGCACCTGAGCTAATTGACTCCTTCTAGTTGCAATCTTTAGATTCAAAATTACTCACCATCCTATTTCACAATATCTTCCTTTGGATAAAAAATCTTTAACACCGTTTCTGCTTTTCCTTTTTCATAGAAAAAGAAAAAATCGTCTGAACACATAAAATTCATTATCTCCTTATTTATATCATAGCATTTAATACTATTTCTAATATCTGATGTGAATTTAGTAAATTCATCATACTTATTCATATATTCTTTTATTTTATCACTGAGATACACAGAAATTTTAGGATTTCCATTAAGAGTGTTCAATCCTAAAAAAATATTTTCTGTATTTCTCTGGCAAGGAGTTACACATAACCCTTCTGATGGACTACTACAATCTATGTATATTCTATAATTTTCCCTGCAATGTTTTCTTATTTCTAAATTTAATGATTCTAAATCTGTAGCAATTATAACTATATGATTACATTCTATATATTTTTTTTCATATTCCGATTTTATAATCCTTAAATTATTATAGTTTTCTAGTTCTTTAAAAGCAATATTAAAATCCTTAGCAACTACTGTTACTAAACATCCTTTTTTTATAAAAGTTTTGCACTTTATAAGAGCGGCATTTCCCCCTCCAACAATAAGTACATTTATTTTTTCCGATATAAGTGAAAGCATTGTATATTTTATTCTGCTACATAAAATATCTTCTTTATTATTTTCATACAATCCTCTACACTTCCCTTCAGCTGCTCCTCTTTTAATACATCTATGGCTCTATTGACAAAGGCATTTGATGTACTTTTTAAAAGTATTTCAGCTAGTTCTTCATTATCTTTAGTATGCCTTTTATTTTTAAAAGTCTTATATCTTTTTTTATAAACCTTTTCTCCACATTTTTTCAATTCCATTATTTCCGTGGAAATATCTTGTATTTTTTGCCAATCCTTAAATTCTTTAATGCATTTACTAATTATAAATCTATTTTTAATCATTATTTCTTTTCTTTTTTTTCTATTTTGATCATCTATAGAACTCACTTTATCAATATCATATACTTTTACATTTTTCATTTTGGAAACCTGTTCTTCTACATCTCTAGGCACAGCTAAATCAAATACAACCATAGGCTTTTCTGGCAAACTATATTTTCTTATTACACAATGTGGTGCTGAAGTGCATGATATTATAGAATCCACATCATGATAATATTTTATTCTTTCATCAAAAGATATAACCTTTACTCTAGGATCTTCTATATCTACGACTTTAGGATTTCTTACTGCTAAATATAAAACTTCAAATGTTCCCGCTAAGATATATTTTGCTGTAAGCTGTCCTACCGCTCCAAACCCTAATACCATAAACCTCTTTATACCTTGTTTTCTACTTTCATTTACTGATATGGAAGCTGAGGACACAGGTATTTTATAAAGACTTGATTTCGTCCTAAACTCTTTTCCACAGGTCACTGCCATTTGGAAAAGCCTCTGTAAATCCTTGTCAATACTCTTAACCTTTAATGCAGTTTCGTATGCATCTTTGACCTGGGATAGTATTTGATCTTCCCCTAAAATTTTAGAATGAAATCCGCAAACTACATCCATTAGATGTTTTATTACCTGTTCACCTTCATAGTGAAATGTATGATTCATTAAATTCTTATCCCAACCTAATATATAAAAAATTTCATTTACAATGTTCTCATCATTTTCTTTTGCATTAAAATATATTTCTGTTCTATTACACGTGCTTATCACTACAACTTCATTACAAACTTTATTTAAATTTTTTACACACTCTTCACAATGTTTTTGTATTACAGAAAATTTTTCTCTTATTTCTAATTTTACGTCTCTTTTTAAACCTATAAGTTGTATCATTTAATCATCTCCCAAAACATTTCACCATAAAAAACAAATTTCATTTTTAAAACTAAAAATTATATTTTTGTATGTATAATAAAAATTAAACTAGCTAAATATGTACTTATAATTACAACCCTTAAAATAGAAAAATCAAAATTTTTATCTAGATAAGGCATATATCCTCTATATCCTCTACTATCTAAAGCCTCTTTTATATCTTTCCATCTATTCATAGTATTTACAAATAATAATCCCGCCATTTTTCCTGTATTTATTATTTTCAACTTAAATCCATTAAATCCTCCTCTAGATTTTATGGAATCATATAAAATATGACATTCTGCGTCTATTACAACTAAAAACCTCTCCATACTTTTTGCTATATCACATATATCCCTCAACCAATCATGCTTTGCAAATATAAATAATGCATCATCTATAGGAGTAGTTAAAGAAAAAAAGGATAAACACAATCCTGCAGATAAGCTCTTTAGTAAAATTATAAAGCAATACTTCCATCCATAATCAAATATAAATGTTATAGATGAAAAAGCCGCAAAAAGTCCTATCTCTAATGTAAACTTGGTTACTATTTTTTTGTTGTTTTTGCATAGAATATGCAGCATTATAAAAATTATTATATTTAAAATTATTGGAGCAGGTTTGTGTGAAAAGCCTATTACCACAATGGGAAATAGGCTTAAAATTATTTTTTCAGCAGGATGTATATTTGCAATTCTACTGGTTCTTGACAGTGCTAGTATTAGCTTTAACATTTTTCTTTTTTCCTATGTAATATCCTATAAAACCAGCACCCATAGCAGCCTGCACTGCAAAAAGAAGACTTTCTACTTCTCCTGATGGCGGTTCCCAAATATGGCTAAACCATGGGGTGTAATTAGCATCTACCTGCTTTACAGTGTCTTCTATTTGGTCATCTGCTCCACCAAATTCTCCACCTTTCATAGTTCCTATTACAAATGATGATACTACTAAAGCTATACATAATCCCATAAGCCATAAATTTTTCTTTTTCATATTAATTCACCTCTCTTAAATCCTGTATTTCTTTAGATGAGTAATTTTCTATAAATTCAAATATTATAACAGTTAAAATACCTTCTACTATAGCAAGAGGTATTTGTGTTATAGCAAATATAGAGAAAAATTTTACAAAGGACATCAACGCTCCTCCTGTAGTGGCAGGAAATGCTAGTCCAAGTTGCACCGAGGTAGCAAGATACGTTGCTAAATCGCCAATGGTAGCTGCTAAAAATATAGCTACTTTTTTATTTTTCTTCTTACCAAATTTATAAATTAAATAGGCTACTATAGGGCCTACAATTCCCATTGAAAAAACATTTGCACCAAGAGTAGTTATACCCCCATGAGCTAATAATAAGGCTTGGAATAAAAGTACAATAAGTGCTACTACTGCTGTTACAAAAGGTCCAAATAACATAGCACTAAGTCCTGTGCCTGTAGCATGTGAACAGCTTCCTGTAACTGATGGTATTTTCATGGCTGATAAAATAAATGAATATGCCGCAACTAATCCTAAAAGCATTTTTAAGTCTCTGTTTTTATTAGTTTTCTTTCTTATTTGCTTTACACCAATAACTATAAAAGGTGCTGCTAAAACAAAATATACACCACACCATACTGGCGGCATAAATCCTTCTGCTATGTGCATAGCATATACATTAGTAGTTAAAACCATAACCAATGCTAAACACATAAATAACGTATTCCTTTTCTTCATTTTTTGTTTCCCCCTAAAATTTTATTTAAAACTTTTAAATTAATGAATTTAAAAGCTTTATAACTTTTTCATTGTTTTTTCTATCTTTAATAGCTAATCTAATATACTTTTCATTTAATCCCTTAAAATTTTGGCATTTCCTAATTGCAATTCCTTTTTCCAAACACAAATCATAAAGCTTATGACAATCCAATTTTTTAAGCTTACATAGTACAAAATTGGTATACGTATTATATACTTCTTCTATAAAATTTATTTTTTTAAGCTGCCGAGCCATAAATTCTCTTTCTTCTTCAATCCATTTTAATGATTTTTCTATATAATCCCTGTCGTTTAAAACATATTTTACTGCTGTTTCTGCAAAACAATTTATATTCCATGGATTCTGCTTATTCCTTATTTTATTTATTAATTCTTCATCATTACTTATTCCATATCCCATTCTAATGCCAGGCATAGCAAAAAACTTTGTTAAAGCCCTTATTATGAATATACATTTATAATTTTGTATTTGCTCTAAAAGACTAAATCCATTTCTACCTGTAAACTCAATAAATGCTTCATCTATTATAATAGTTTTGTTATTTTCCTCACAAAAATCCAGTATAGCTTTAAACCTCTTTTTATCAATTACTCCCCCATTAGGATTGTTAGGGTTTCCTATAATTAAAGCATCTGCAGCTATGATTTTTGAGTTTATATCATCATAATCGTAAGTCATATCATTTTTCAGCAAAGAATATTCTATACTGCATTGCCACTTTAAAGCATTCTTTTCATATTCTATAAATGAAGGTACTACTATACATACTCTACTAAAACAGCTTATTACTAAATCTATAATTTCTGCTGCTCCATTTCCAAGAACTATATTGTTAGAACTTAAAACTGATTGATTGAGCTTTTCTGTGATATTTTCATGTTTTTTTTCACCTTCGTCAAAATATTTTCTACTGAATTCTATATACTCTTTAATATAATTTTTCAAAGTTCTATATTCAACATCTGGATATCTTTCTACACTTTCTAAAGCCTCTTCTATATTGTTTTTAAAACTTTCTGGTATACCTAATGGATTTATATTAGAACTAAAATCCAAAATTTGTTTTCCTTTTAAAAGCCCCTGGGTATATATATCTCCCCCATGCTCCACATTTACCACTTCCTATATTCTTCATTTGAAATATTTTATTTAAAAAACATACTACTTTCTAATCATGATTGAAACAACCAAAATATATGCTATCATCATCAATGCTTGCGCTGCGTACATAAGCTTTATAGATTCATTTATGTGTTCAAAATTCAATTCTTTTTTCTTATCTCCAATGGTAGGCTTATGTACAACTTCTCCAAAATATACATTAGTGCCACCTAGCTGTATTTTCATGGCTCCTGCTGCAGCCGCTTCCGGATAAGCACAGTTAGGACTCTTGTGATTTTTTCTATCTCGAAACATTACTTTAAAACTTTCTAATAGACTACCCTTAACCACAAAAGCTACCAAACACATAAGTATCCCCGTTATCCTTGCAGGAATAAAATTAACCACATCATCTACTTTCGCTGGAAAAAATCCTATATATTTATATTTTTCATTCATATATCCAAGCATTGAATCCATAGTATTCACACCTTTATACATCATAGCTAAAGGTGCCCCTCCAATTATGGCATAGAGTAAAGGTGCTATGACACCATCTGCTGCATTTTCAGCTACAGTTTCTACGTCTGCCCTTATTATTTCATTATGATTAAGTTCAGATGTATCTCTTCCTACTATATAGGACAGCATTAATCTAGCTTTTTCCATGTCATTATCTTTTAATGCATAGTAAACTTTTTTTGCTTCATCCCCTAAACATTTTGCAGCTAATGTTGTCCATATTATAATTACATTTAAACTATGAAACAACCATGGTATTGAACTTACTGATTTTAAAATAACAAATGGTACAGCAAAACTTAATCCTGCCACAATTATTACAATAAAACCACCAAATAGCTTAATACCTGAATTTGTTTTACATAGTTTTCTACCCTGTTTTTCAAGAAATCCTATAAGTTTTCCTATATATATAATAGGATGTGGTAACCAATATGGATCTCCAATTATCCAGTCTATAATCACCGCTAAAAGTATATCTATAACATTCATGCCTATAAAAGATGTACTCAAAATTAACTCACCTCAATTATCTTTCCATTCCCATAGCCTTGTATATACTGTTTATATCTAAGTTCTCTCTAACGATATCTGCTAACTTATCTAACTCTTTTTCTCTTAAATTTTCATATATCTCAGCCTTTTTAGTTTTCATAGCTTTTCTTACTCTTATCTTGTTTAGAATATATTCTCTAAAATCTACACCATCAAAAATTCCGTGTATATAACTTCCCATAATATTTCCTTCATTGTTTATAGCTCCATCTTTAAGTGAAACTTTTTCTCCACTTTTATCAAAAATATTAAATAAAGTTCTTGCACTTTCACCATAATTGCATATACCCATATGTATTTCATAACCATACACATTTATTTTTCTTTTTTCCATTAAAGCTTCATCTTTATGCACACTAAATTCATCTATACTTTCTGCCTTTACCCTAGTAGTAATTTTTTCTTTTTCAAATATAGTTTCTACATCTAAAATTCCCATAGCTTCTACTTCAGATACTTCTGTTTCCACACCATATGGATCCTTTATAACCTTTCCAAGCATCTGATATCCACCACATATGCCCATTACTAACCCTTTTTTACTATAGTCTTTTATGCATGCCTCTATCCCACTTTTTCTAAGCTGAAGTAAATCCTCTATAGTGTTTTTACTTCCTGGAATTATAAGCAAATCAGGGTTTCCAAACTCTTCTACAGAGCTTATAAATCTTACTGATACATCATCTTCACTTTTTAAAGAATCTAAATCCGTAAAATTTGATATACGTGGAAGCTTTATTACAGCTATATCTATAGGGGCTGTTACCTTTGTATTAAATTCTACTGCACCATCCTCGTCCTCTAATGCTAATGTGAAATGTGGTACTACACCAATGCATGGTATTTTTATTATATCTTCCAACATAGTAAGTCCTGGTTTTAATATTTCTACATCGCCTCTAAATTTATTTATTATAGTGCCTTTAACTCTTTTTCTTTCCTCTTCTGTAAAAAGTAACATAGTGCCTGCAAGAGATGCGAAAACTCCACCTTTGTCTATGTCCCCTGCCAAAATTACCGGAGCATTTACAAGTTCAGCCATACCCATATTTACTATGTCTCTATCCCTTAGATTTATTTCTGCTGGGCTTCCTGCCCCCTCCATAACTATTATGTCAAACTTTTTTTCCATATCTTCAAACTGTTCTTTAATCATATCTTTAAATTCTAACTTCATATTGTGATATTCCATAGCAGTACTATTTCCATAAACCTTGCCATTAACTATAATCTGGCATTTTTTATCTGATGTAGGCTTTAAAAGTATAGGATTCATATAAGCCTCTGGTTGAAGTCCTGCTGCATAAGCCTGAAGCACTTGTGCACGCCCCATTTCTTTTCCATCTAAGGTTATATATGAATTTAACGACATATTTTGTGATTTAAAAGGACATACCGAATACCCATCCTGTTTAAAAATTCTACAAAGCGCTGTTACTAATATACTTTTCCCCACCGATGAACCAGTACCTTGGATCATAATTTTAGCCATAATAATATCCCCCTTTTAATTATAAAAAAATAAAAGCAGTAAACTTTTGAAGCTTACTGCTTTTAACATTAAAAAACCGGCAAAAGCCGGAAGTACTCATATTAAAAGTTTTCTTTCCCTCCGAAAGTCTATGTTACCTCAGGCAGGTCTCCTGGCTTATGAATCATACTTACCTTTGCCTTCCTCTTTTCTGAGTGGCTAGTAAAGGTTTGTCCTCAATTACAGTAGCGGGGGCTGCCGCGGAATTTTACCGCATTCCCTTTTCACCTTATTTAAAAGGCACCTGAAGATTTTATTAAATTATTATAATTTTAGTTTATTACAATTGTTTATACCTGTCAATAAGTGTTATTTTATGTTGTATTTAATTAAAAAATCATTATCATTAATTACATCTTTATAATTATCATCTCTTATAATACTATGTTCTTCTGAAAAAACTAATGCTCGCTTAAATACATCTTCTACATATTCAAAGTCATGAGTAGAACAAATTATAGTTTTTCCACTAGAATTCAATTTTATCATGAGCTCTCTTAAGAATTTTTTACCTTTAGGATCTATACCATTCATAGGCTCATCTAAAACTAAAACCTCTGGGTTTAAAGCTAATACACTAGCTATTGCTACTCTTTTTTTCTCTCCACCACTTAAGTTATAAGGTTCTCTATCTCTCAAATCTTCTATGTCTAAAAGTCTTAAACAATCTTCAACTCTTTCCTTTACAGCACTCTCTTCTATACCCATCTGTCTTGGACCAAAAGCTACTTCGTCATATACATTAGAACAGAAAAGCTGTGCATCAGAATTTTGAAATGCAAAACCTATTTTTTTATGAAACAGCTTACAAAACTTATTATCTTCTAGCTTTTTATTGTTTATTTCTTCCCCTTGAAAAAAATATTTACCTTCTTTTGCAAAAACCATACCATTTATAAACTTTAAAAAAGTTGATTTACCACTTCCATTAGGTCCTATTAATGCTATAGATTCACCCTCTTTAATGTTTACATTTATATTTTTCAATACCACTGTGTTTTTGTATTTAAAATATACATCTTCAATTTCAATCATTTTATCCCATCCTGTCAATATAAAAATATAGTAATATAATAATTATGTTTACCATACTGTATATTAAATCTTTAAAATTAAATTTAAACTTTGAGTGCGATACATATTCTCCTGTAAATCCTCTACATTCCATTGCAGAGTACATTTCATCCCCTAATTCTTTAGACTTTAAAAAGAGATTTCCCATTATTTTAGATAAAGAAGAATATTTATTATTATTTCTACCTACTGATCTTAATTTTAGAGCATAGAGCATTTCTAAAGAGAATTCACCAAGAATATAAATGTACTTAATAGTTATATCAAATACCAATATAAATATGTCTGGTATAAAGAAGATCTTCAAAGATTTAGTTATGTGATGCCATTTAGTAGTATAAGATAAGATGTTTATTGCCACTATAGTACCTGCTACTTTTAAAATAATAAGCATACTATTTCTAACATTTCCCATTATTATAGAAGGTGCAAGCATAATAAGTGTAAAAAATGGGACTACTATACTTAAAGCTAATATTTTCTTAATTTCTTCTATATCTAATAAACTTAATATAAATAGCATGTACACGTCTATAACTAACACATACATAAAGTTCCTAGACATTGAAAGAAATATTATATTTATAACTGTAAAAACTAATTTTAGTGCTGGATTTAGGTTGTAAATAAAATTGTTGCTAATTTTATTATTTCTTTTTATTAATGATAAGATGCTTAAAAGAGATAATATAGTTTTATTTATAAATCTATCTTTATCTGTTTTAGGTATATAATCATCTTTTCTAAAAAGCCAATCTTCCATTACCTCTACACCTACTTGTTTTTAAATTATTTTTATAAAAATAACTCTTTGTTAAAATATATCATATGTGACAGCTTAATTCAATTAATTTAAATTTATATATTTAATTTACATTTAATATATAAATTATTGTATTTATACTTATTTTCTACAATTAATTTAAGTGCATATAATTATACATGTGCTTATTTATTTTTTACCCATAAATAAGAAAACGAAAACTAATATTACAACTATAACTAAAATAATAGATACCATACTGCACATTATTATCATACTTTTTACCATTTAAATCATCTCCATTTAAGTTATGTGCCTTAACCTATTGAAATTCACCAAAGGCATACCAAGGTGCCATACTTATAGCTGTACCTTTACTCTGTTCTTCTAATATAAAACTCTTTAATTTATTTTTTTCTACTAAAATCACTTCAATTTCCTCTTCTGATTCAAGCTGTTGCTTAGGATTAAAATTTTCTTCAATAATTTCATCAATTTCCACATTGACTAAATGCACTGTATCTGTAAGCAATGCAGCATTTGAATATAACATTGGACTTATGCTCTTAATTTTACCTATATATCCAGTTTCTTCTTTAAGTTCCCTTAAAGCTTCTTTTTCTAAGTCATCTCCTTCTACTAATCCTGCTGGAAAACCTAAAACATAATTATTTATAGCTGGACGATATTGCTTTATCATTAAATATCTATTGGATTGAATTAGCTTAGGTATTATAACTACAGTTTTACTAGTATTAGTTCGTTCTATACTTTCCCAATTTATGTCTTCTCCCTTTTCATTTTTATAAGTTGTTTGTTTTAATGACAACCAGTTTCCTTTATATAAGATTTTTTCTTGAATTTTCTTCATATTTCATCACTCCAATTCATTTTAAAATACTTTTTTCATTACATTATAACTTCCATAATCATCCTATGCAAGAATAAGCTTTATGATTTTTTGATTTAATGCATAACAATTAAATGCCCTTTTAACTGATAAATTGCAGTTAAAAGGACATTTTTTGATTTTATTTATATAGGTATTTTTTTACATTTAATATATCATATATTATTACCTTTGTCCTATTTATAAATTAAAAATGGCGAAGATTTTTTCTCCGCCATTCCTAATTCTCAATTCTCAATTCTCAATCTTCAATTTATAATTAATTTTGTGTTGTAATTTTTATATCTACATAGGTATTTCTTTACTTGAATTTGATTTTTTAATATACATATAAACAGGTAGTCCTACTAATGTAACTCCAATTCCAAATAGTGCGTTAGCAGTTCCTGTAATAAGAGTACTTACAACAACGTACACAGCTCCAATTATACCTATCATAGGCACTATTGGGTACAACGGAACTTTATATGATTCTGCTGTTATAAGTTCTTTATGATCTTTTCTTAGCTTAAATACGCCAGCTATTCCAAGTATGAAGAATAACCACATAGCGAATACAGCTAAGTCAGTTAAAGTATCAAAAGATCCTGATAAAGCATATATACATGCAAGTATACTTTGAAATATTAGTGCATTATTAGGTGTAGCAGATTTTTCGCTTAATTTTTCAAAGAAACTTTTAAATGGAAATATATTGTCTGCTGCCATAGCGTAAGGTATCCTTGCACCAGTCAATATAAATGCACTTAAGCAACCTGTAATAGAAATTAGGATTCCCGCTGCAATCAATTTTTCTCCAACTGGTCCAAATAATATAACTGCTGCATCAGAAGCTGGTTTTTTA
>CAZKOJ010000095.1:0-17167 GCA_964554365.1 uncultured Clostridium sp.
CTTCTATAAGAATCATAAGCAAATCTTCCATTATTAGTTAACTTACTTAGTGCTTCTACAGTATTATCATTTAATCCTAAATTTAATATTGTATCCATCATCCCAGGCATTGAAACTCTAGCACCTGACCTTACTGACACTAATAAAGGATTTTCTATACTTCCAAATTTTTTACCTGTCATTTCTTCAATTTTACAGAGTGATGTATAAATTTCGTTAATGACTCCATTTCCTAGTGCTTTTCCATCTTCATGGTATTTAGTACATGCCTCCGTTGATACTGTAAATCCTTGTGGAACAGGTATGCCCAAATTTGTCATTTCGGCAAGATTAGCCCCTTTGCCACCTAGTAAGTTTTTCATTTTCGCATTGCCTTCACTAAAAAGATATACGTATTTTTTGCTTTCCATAAGTAACATCCCCTTTGATTGTTTTTCCTATATTTTTGTATATGTCAACGGATATTTATCCGTTTACTTAAATTGTAATTTATCCGTTTTCACCCATTTTTACAAACAATCTTGTTATATTGGTTTTGGAAACTTTTCCAATAATTTTCACTGAATCTTTTGTACCATTACATGATTTCTCTATGACAGGAAGACTATCTACTTCATGCTCCATAATCCTATGTGCAGCTAAATATGCATTATCACTTTTTTCAACACATACTATATTAGGCATCCTTGTCATTATTATTCCTACAGGTACTTTATGCATATCAGTCCCACCCATCGCTATTTTAAGAAAATCTTTTCTTGAGACAGCTCCAGTAAGTGTTCCATTGCTTTCTACAAACAAGGTTCCTACATCATTCAAAAACAAATGGACAATGGCATCATATACTGTAGTATTTTCATCTACAACTACAGGCTTTGACATTATATCCTGTACCTTGATATTTCTTATATAATCATATACCAAGCTATAAGAGGGCTTTTGTGAATATATATATCCTACCTTTGGCTTTGCTTCTAAAATACCAGTCATTGTAAGTATAGCCAAATCTGGTCTTAGTGCAGCCCTTGTAACACTTACTTTAGATGCTATTTGCTCACTTGTTATTGGCTCATTTTCCTTTACTAGTTTTATTATTTGTTCTTGCCTTGGTGATAATTTAATAATGTTCACCCTCTCTCTTATCCATAACATTTAAAGAAATATTTTGATAAAAACCTTTTTCCTCATATATTATAACACAATTTTGATATGTTTTCTGATTTATTGTTATTATAACATATTATTCTCATCAATAGTATAGCACTTTTATTCTTTAATGTTAACTTTTTTTAATTTTCTTTATATTCTTATTCATTTAAATATTGTATTATTTGTTTAAAAACTTATTTTTTCACAAATTTATGTATTTTATTAGGGATATCCGCATATTTAAAGCAAATTATGAAAACTCTTTAGAATATAATAAAAAGTCAGCTCATAATACGTCAGGCATATTCAAAGAAAATAACTTGTTATTTTCTTTTATATGCCTTATTTGCTGACTTCTTATTACTTTTCAGCCTTACTTATCTTTATCTTTATCTTTCTCATCTATATCTTCAAATTTCACAGTATACTGATAAGTGTTTTCTTCTTCTTTTTTTTCTCCTTTATGTGCAAACTTTTCTTTCATAGAGTTTGCTGCATCATACATTTTATCCTTTACATCCTGTACCGTATCTTTTACAGTATCTTTTACATTAGTTTTTATAATTTTATTTACTATTTCTATAGTACCATCATCTTTGATAATTTCTATAGTTACTTTAGTGACAACAGCTGTTAGTATACCTATAGCAATCAATGGTGGCCATATCAATGCAGTTAATGTTGCTGCAATGCCTGCATTAACAGGGATATCAACTACTGTCTTATCACCTTTTTTTATTCTTATTCTATTTATATTACCTTTTTTAACTAAATCTTTTATCCAATCTAAAAATTCATCCTTTGTAGTGTATATATTATTCATAGTGGATTTTTGATTTTGTTCAATATATATTAATGCATCAACTACGTTGCCTTCACAAGCTTCTAAAGCTTCTTTAGCTTCAGTATAGCTAGAACCAGTTCTTTCTCTTACAATATCAATTTTTTCTAGTGTAATTTCACTCATTTATTTCACTCCTTTTAATAGTTTAGATTTATTCCATAGCTAACCGCCACTAATATTTACAATTTCTTCAATTGGATAGATAAGTGGCGCTAAACTCGTGGATTCGTTTAGTTACAGTTCAATTGAAGTCAAAACTACATGCAAACTAAGTCTCACTTTGTGTAATTTAAATTTGGTCATTTTCAAACTTTTTTAAATAACTAAGAGTATCTAAGCTTTTAGGTGTTCTAAAATAACTCTGAGTTATAATGGATGATAATATTTTATAAATCTCATCCTTTGTTTCTTTTGCTAAAATAATTCTATATACATTTTCTAGGGGAGTTTTAGACAAGTATTTAATAGCATTATATGTTGCATAACTTATATTAAATCCGCCTATTTTTTCACACTGATTACATATTCCCCCAGAATATTGGAAACTCATATAATTAGAAGATGTTATTTTTTTTCTACACATACAGCAATAATCTAAATTAAAAGCATATCCAGTAGACTGCAGCACTTTTATTTCAAAGTCTCTAGCTAGAGTTTCAATGTCAACAGCATTATTCTTAATAAGATAAAAACTTGTAATTAAAAGTTTAAAAAGTTCTCTATTACTTTCTTCATCCTGCATAGCTATGTCTATGAGTTCACAAAAGTAAGAAGCATAAGTTAGCGTATCCAAATCCTTAAGTAAATCTTGAAATGAGTCTATCACTAAGCTTTCATTAATCACATATAGACTTTTCCCTTTATAAACCACATAATCACCATAGGAAAATTGTAATGTACTGGCAAATAATTTACTATTACTTTTTTTTGATCCCTTTGCAATCGTTGATATTTTACCTAATTTTTCACTGAAGAGCCAAATCAGTTTGTCTGATTCTTTTATATCTTGAGTTTTTATAACTACAGCTCTAGTTTTAAATGTAGACAGACAACCACCCCCAATACAAATTGGGAATTTTCATTAGAAAATTAGGAAAATATTAATTATCCTTACTAATTCCCAATTTCCCATTATATTATATACCTACTATTCTATAACTTATTTATATCCTAATTCTTTTAATAAGTTTGAGCTGTCTCTCCATTCTTTCTTAACTTTAACCCAAAGTTTAAGACAAACTTTAGTTCCTAAAAACTTTTCTATATCTTGTCTTGCATACGTTGATATTTTTTTAAGCATAGCTCCATTTTTACCTATTATTATACCTTTATGTGAGCTTTTTTCACATAATATAGTTGCATCTATATTATAAACATTTTTTTCATCCTTCTTCATAGCAATTATTTCTACAGCTATTCCATGAGGCACTTCTTGAGAAAGAAGTCTTAATGCTTTTTCCCTAACAGCTTCTGCTACTACAAATCTTTCATTTTGATCTGTAATCATATCCTCCGGGTAATATTTAGGACCCTCTGGCATATATTCCACCATAAGCTTTTTAAGCTGATCTACATTTTTGCCCTTTAACGCCGATATAGGTATGATTTCCGCAAAATCCATTTGTGTTGAATAGCTTTCTAATGACTTTGCTATTCTTTCTTGCGTGTTTTCATCAATTTTATTTAAAACTAAGAATACAGGTACATTGTATTGCTTTAATTGCTCAAGTATATAAATGTCCCCTCTTCCAACTTCATCTTCTGGATTTGTAAGAAAAAGTATAAGATCCACTTCTTTTACTGAATCCTGAGCAATTTTAACCATATATTCTCCAAGCTTATGCTTTGGTTTATGAATACCAGGAGTATCAACAAACACAAGCTGAAAATCATTTTCAGTAAGTATAGTTTGTATATTATTTCTTGTTGTTTGCGGTTTGCAAGATACAATAGATAATTTTTCTCCCATAATTGAATTTAATAGTGTTGACTTACCTACATTAGGTCTTCCTATTATTGTTATAAATCCTGATTTAAACATACTTTATCTCCTTATTTTTGTAAATCTTTTTTAGTAAAAGCACCTGGTAAAATTTCATCTAAAGTTTTCACTATATATTCATTTTCATTTTTTGCAATTATTACTTTTGTATCTCCTTTAGCAAACTCTGTAATTACTTGTCTGCAAATACCACATGGGTATGTATATTCATTTTCTGAACCAACTACAGCAATTGCCTTTATCTCTTTATGACCTTCTGATACAGCTTTAAATATAGCAGTTCTTTCTGCACAATTAGTTCCTCCATAAGATGCATTTTCTATATTACATCCTATATATATACTACCATCTTCAGTAAGTACGGCTGCTCCAACCTTAAAGTTAGAATAAGGTACATATGCATTTTTTCTTCCCTTAATGGCACTAGAAACCAATACTTTATAGTCCATAGTTATTCCTCCAAATATATTTTTACCTTCTGCAAAATATTTATCCAATAATTAAGCTCGTTTATAAGTAAAAACTAGCCTAAAACAAAGATTTTTTTATAACTTTAGCATTGTAAATAAATTATAGCATTATTTTCATTCATTGCAATATTTTTATTTTATCCAAATATCCTAAATAACAATACAGTAATCAAAATGCCAAAAATTGCTCCTGCAATAACTTCAAATATAGAATGGACTTCAGAATCCACCCTGCTTTGTGCTACTATAAAAGCTAATAAGTAACTTAAAACTATTACTGCAAGCTGTCCAGTGCTAAGTGCTATAGTTGTTGCTATTGAAAAGGCTATTGCACTGTGGCCACTTGGCATACCTCCTTTAAGAGGAGTTCCTTCACCAAAAATAGCTTTTATTACTATAGTAGTTATACTTACAATAGCTAATATTATAAAAATCGTATATGGGCTAGTGCTTTTTACTTTCATTATTAATATAAAATTTATATATTTTAATTTATCCCAAAATATTATATATCCTACAACTACAGCATTTATAGCCGTTACTAAAACCCCTCCTGCAGCTATATTTTTAGCTAGTTTAACTAATGGATGATAGTAATTTGTAGTAGCATCCACAGCAAACTCTATAGCTGTATTCATAAGTTCCGCCATAATTACTATAGTAATAGTTATTGTTATTGCCAAAAATTCTATTTTACTTAAATCATAAAAAAAGCAGGCAGTTAGAACTAACAGAGCTGAAACCATGTGTATTCTCATGTTTCTCTGTGTTCTAACTGCATATATAATTCCCTCTATGGCATAGTTAAAGCTGTCCAACAATTTTTTCACTTCTCTCATGACTTTCACCATCCCTTATTTAGGTTTCTAACTGCTCTACTTATATTAACTGATTTCAGTCTAATATTTAATATTAACCATTTTAATATGTATTAATATTTTTTTTGCCCACAAAATTATCTTGTTAAATTAAATTTATCTAGTATATCTTCTTCTCTTTTTCTCATAACTACTTTTTCTTCTTTCTCCATATGATCATATCCTAGTAAATGTAACACTGAGTGTATTGTAAGATAAGCTGCTTCTCTTGTAAAAGAGTGTCCAAATTCAACACTTTGTTCTTTTGCCTTTTCTAAACAAAGAGCTATGTCTCCAAGAACTAAACTTCCTTGCTCTAAATCACTATCTGGAAAGCTAAAGTTTTCGTATATATTTTTAAAAACCTTTCCTTTAGGGTACTCTAGCATTGGAAAAGAAAGTACATCTGTAACTTTATCAATATTTCTATTCTCTCCATTTATAGTTTTGATTTCTTCATTGTCAACAAATATGACACTAACCTCGCATGGAATAATAACTTTTTCTTCTTTTAGTGTATATTCTATAATATTTGCTATATTTTTTTCTATTTCTTCTGTAACTTGTATTTTGTTTTGTCTATTATCTATAAAAATCATATTTACACCCCTTGTTTATTCACCCATTTGTCTTCTGGGTATTCTATCCTTTGGTGGTATATTCCAGTAAGCATTTTTAAAAATGCTTTTCTTATTTTATTTATATCTTTCAATGTAAGATCACAATTATCCAGCTGACCTTCATTTAATCTATCCTTTATAATATTGTTCACCATTTCATCAATTTTGCCCTTTGTAGGTTCACTTATAGATCTTACTGCAGCTTCTACTCCATCAGCTAACATTATTATAGCTGCTTCCTTTGTTTCTGGTATGGGTCCAAGATATCTAAAATCTTCTTCTTTAACATCCTCAGGCCTGTCACTAGAATTTTTCATAGTAACATAAAAGTATTTCACAAGAGATGTTCCATGATGCTGCTCTATTATATCTCTTATAGCCTTAGGAATTTTATACTGCTTTGCTAATTCCACACCATCTTTTACATGGGAAGTAATTATAAGAGTACTTAAATTAGGAGTAATTTTATTATGAGGATTGTCATTTCCTAATTGATTTTCTTTAAAGAAATAAGGTCTTTTTATTTTACCTACATCATGATAATAAGCTGAAACTCTTGCAAGCACAGGATTTCCACCAACTTCTTCTGCTGCAACTTCTGCAAGGTTTCCTACTAAAATACTGTGATGATAACTTCCTGGTGCCTCTATTAATAGTCTTTTTAATAGCGGATTATTAGGATTTGATAATTCTAATAGTTTTATTGTTGTTATAATATCAAAGGTACTCTCAAAAAACGGTAGTAATCCAATAGTAAGTATTCCTGATACTATGCTTCCTAAAAAAACATATAAAGCTTTTTTGCTTACATCTAAAATATCATTACTTAATAAAAAACCAGCTGAAAATGTTAAAATAATATTCATAACACCAATACATATAGATGAATATAAAATATCATTTCTTTGTTGCATTTTTTTTAGTATCACAGCACCAATAACCACATTCATTAATGCTAATATAGTTATTTCTATATTAAATTCTACAGCACCACTTATTAATATACAATTTAGCACACTTATAGGCAAAGAAATTTTATGATTTACTAAAAGTGTAAAAATCATAGGTATGCAAGCTAGTGGTATTAAAAATGGTGAAATTACTGATAAAGTTCTGGCTAAAAGTATAGCTATACAGTTTAATATATTTATCATTGCAAGTTTATTAATATCGCTATATATATGATTGTAATACTTATAAAGATAAAACCACTGTAAAAACATTACTAATAATATTAATACACTTAAGCAAATATATATATACCATTCAAAGTGTGAATTGTTATTTAAAAGTCCAAGATTTTTTAATATCTCTATTTGATACTTTGTAATTGGTTCCCCTTCCTTTACTATTGTCTGATCTTTCTTTATCATAACGGGTGGAACTTTTTTTATTGTATCTTTTCTTAACTCTTCAGTTTTATCTCTATCATAAAAAAAATTGGGAACAATCAAGGAATAACCAAAGGTTGATGCTATGTCTTTTAAAGATTTAGGAATCTTTGAGCCATTTACTTTTAATAATATACTTTCTTGCGCTTTTTTTATATCTTCCTGATTATCCTTCTGACTGTTGTCACTTATATTATTATTATCATATATTTCCGCCATAGTTTTAGTTAAAAAATCTTGAAGTACCTTTAAATCTTCTCTATTTAATCTTATGAGTGTTAGATAATCATCATCTGACAAACTTATTTCTGGATTAGTTTTTAACCTTTGAAGTTTATCTTTATCGTCTCCTAAACTATCTTTTATTTGCAGTAGCTTTGAAAAAAAATTATTTATCTTATTTAAACTTTCTGTTTTCACTTCTGTTTTTTTATTATATTGGATAGGTACAGAATCTATTGCCTGCTGTATTCTAGCTTCCGTGGATAGTTCATCTTTAACTTCCCTAGGTGCTTTTATATATGCTTTAGCAATATCCCCTTCTTTTAAGCTGTATTTTTTTGTAACTATTGAAGTCGCTAGTATAGAATAAATAAATATGAATGTTAAGATAAAAGTTATTACTCTGTTTGTTTTTTCTTTTCCAAAAAGTTTTTTTAGCGATAGTTTTTTCATATTAATCACCTTTTTTTACTTATCGTATATATATTTTTTGTAAATTTTTAATTTACTCTTGTAAAGCTACGTTTTCTTCTGCTACAACTAATACTCTTACTCTGTAAGAATCGCCTTCTTCATAGTTTACTATTTTATCTACAATTTTAACAGACTTTTCTAGATTTTCACATATTTTAGAATAAAGCTCATCAGAAGTATCAGTTACTAATTTTTTTGCATCTCTATGAATAGTAGTTTCCTTTACTTCATAATAAGTCTCCACATTAATAAACAACTTATTTTCTTCTATTTTATCATACTTATCAAATTTTTTTATAGGTTTTTTTAAATATAGATTTTTACCATTAATTTTTATATATATATTTTGTATTTTATTCCCTGTTCTTTCTCTTTTGGCCATATTAATTTTTATGTCTTTAATTTCTTCATAAAATGTTCTACATATCACATCTCCTACAGCATGAACAGCATATGTTGAAGCTTCATTGCCCTGTTCACCCTTTACTAAAACTTGGCCTTTTTTAATCATATCTCCACTTTTAACTACAGGTGTTCCAGCTTTTGTATAGATTCTTATAACCTCACCATCTTTTTTAGCTATTAAATTACAAGGCTTATCGTCATCTACTATTTTAGGTGGTGATTGTCGCTCTGATGCAGATACCTTAAGTTTAGCTCCTTCTATTCTAGCTTTTATCCATATTATATTATCGTTACTCTTTATAAGCTTTTCTTCTACATCGTAAACATTTATGTTATTTTTATTGATTCCAGGTTTAATGCCAAAACTATTAAGTTGCTGCCTTATTTCGTATGGAGTCAGATTATGGTCTGCAACTATTTCTATATTCCATATAAATGTAGATAAGTAATATATTATACCTATGAATAATATTATACCAATTAGTAAGGCAACTCGTCTTTTTATTTTAATGAAAAAAAACGCAAAACCTCTTCTTCCAATTACTTTTACTTTAGTTTTTGTTCTTTTGGATATATTTTCTATTTTACCATAATCTTTTAAATGAACTTCCATAATCATTGTAGTTATATCTTTTTTTACAATATTGTTTATATCAATATTATTTTTCCATAAAAGGTTAATAAATTTTTCAGGTATAAGGGATTGAGCTTCTATAGTAATTATTCCACTCTTATATTTTTCAAAATTAAACTTACTCATTTGCCTCATAGATTATAGATTTAAATTTTCCACCTACTGTTATGGTTGCTCCTCCCATAAACAATATTTCGAAATTGGCTCCATATATAGATATCAATCCCATACCTGAATTTACCCTTACCTGTGTTTCAGTAAATACTACTATTCCTCTATGGTTTTCTATTATTATTTCACTATCCCCTGTAACTATAATTTTAGGCATATTTAAAATTATATCTCTAGGCAAATCTAATTTTTCTGCAATATTTTGTTTTGTTCTGTATATTTTATCTTCCACTTTATCACCTCTAAAAATACTTTCATATTAATTTATGAAGTATAAATTTAATAAATGACAAAATAAAAAAGGTTGAGTTAAACTCAACCTTTTATTTATTTAAATATTGCTTTACAATTTGACTTACAAGTTTACCGTCTGATCTACCTTTTGTTTTAGGCATAATGACAGCCATAACTTTTCCCATGTCTTTTATGCTATTTGCACCCACTTCATCAACTGCTTGACGAACAATTTCGCAAATTTCCTCTTCGCTTAACTGCTGAGGAAGGTAACCTAACAAGATCTCTATTTCGGCATTTGCCTGATCAATCAAATCCTGCCTATTTCCTTTTTCAAACTCCAGTATAGCTTCACGTCTTTGCTTAACTTCCCTTGCCAAAACTTCGACAATTTGCTCATCGTCAAGCTGCTTTCCATCAGTTTTTTCAACTAATAGAATAGCTGCTTTTGCCATACTTATTGTATTAGCTTTAGATCTTTCTCTGGCCTTTAAAGCTTGCTTCCAGTCTTCTTGCAGTCTTTCTTTGAGAGACATTATTCAGTACCTTCTTTCAAAAAAATTCTATTTAAACTTTCTCTTTCTTGCAGCTTCAGATTTCTTTTTCTTCTTTACACTTGGTTTTTCATAGTGTTCTCTTTTTCTGACTTCTGAAAGAACACCAGCTCTAGCACATTTTCTTTTAAATCTTCTTAATGCACTTTCTATAGTTTCGTTTTCTCCAACTCTTATTTCTGACATATTTTATCCCTCCCTCCGCTAGCTCAATTTAATTTAAAAAAATTAAACGCAGCCAATGTGGGTTACTTAGCACATTGTTTATTATACAACATTGGTTCTGATGCTGTCAAGAATTTCATTTAATATTTTTTATCCTGGTGGCCACTGAAGTAGTCTTCCACCTAGTATGTGAAAATGAATATGTGGTACTGTCTGTCCTCCTTCTTCCCCACAATTGCTAACTATTCTATACCCTGTTTCATCTATACCTAATTTCTTAACTAATTCTTTTGCTACAATAAATATGTGAGCTATTATTTCTGAATCTTTATTTGTTACTTCATTTAAACTACTTATATGCTTTTTAGGTATTATTAGTATATGGGATGGAGCACCAGGATTTATATCTTTAAAGCTTAGAACCATATCATCTTCATAAACCTTGTCACAAGGTATTTCACCTTTTATTATTTTACAAAAAATACAATCTTCCATGACTTCACCTCCCTTGACTTTATAATATTCAATATAGAAAAGAAATATCCTGCTTAAAAAAGAATATTTTTTTAATTTTAACACAAAATTTTAAATTAATTTTCCTTCTACAAGAACATTCTTAACTTCGACAATTTGTGTATTTTTAATAATTCCTGCTATATTTTCTGCTGCTTCTGATACTACTTTTATGTAATTAGGTGTATATCCTTCATATAGATTTTCACCGCCATTATAATTTTGTTCATAAAGAACTTCCATAGACTTTCCTATAAATTTTGACATAAATTCATTCTCTAGCTCTTTATCTAACTCTATAAGTTTGCTGCTTCTTTCATCTTTAATATTACCATCTACTTGGCTTTTCATAGCTGCAGCTTTAGTACCTTTTCTTGGGCTATATTTGAAAATATGCATTTTACATAATTTTATTTTCTTTAAAAATTCATAGGTAATATTAAATTCTTCATTTGTTTCTTCTGGAAATCCCACTATAATATCCGTAGTTATTGATACATCTTCAATATTATCTCTTAAATCTTTTACAATTTTCTCATATTGTTCAATAGTATATCTTCTATTCATTCTTTTTAAAGTTTCATTACATCCACTTTGCAGTGAAAGATGAAAATGAGGACATAGCTTTTTAAGCGAACTAATTCGTTCTATTACACCCTCTGTAAAAAACTGCGGATCAATAGATCCTATTCTAATTCTCTCTATTCCGTCAACTTTATCTATTTCTTCTAATATGGAAACTAAATTCCAATTATCTTCTAAGTCTACTCCATAAGATGCAATATGTATTCCCGATAATATTATCTCTTTAAAACCATGTGCAGCCAGTTCTTTAACTTCACTTATGACCTTTTCAGGTACTTTACTACATACTGCACCTCTAGCAAACGGAATTAAACAGTATGAACAAAATCTATTACATCCGTCCTGTATCTTTAAAAATGCCCTAGTTTTATCTTGATAACTTTTTATATTTAAATCTTCAAATACATCATTTTTCATTACATCTTCTACTTCTATTACTTGCTTCTTTTCTTCCCTTACTCTATTTACCCAATAAACTATTTGGCTCTTATTTCTAGTACCAAGTACAATATCTACACCTTGTATTTTGGCTACCTCTCTTGGAGCAATTTGAGAATAGCATCCCACAACTGCTATGACGGCGTCCTCATTTTCTCTTCTAGCTCTATTTATCATTTGTCTGGATTTTTTATCACCCATATTAGTTACTGTACATGTATTTATAACATATACATCCGCATATTCTTCAAAGAGCACTGTTTCATAACCTTCTCTTATAAATTTTTCTACCATGGCTTCTGTTTCATATTGATTAACCCTACAGCCTAAAGTAGTAAACGCAACTTTCATCAAATTATTCCTCCTAAGTCTCCTAACTCATACATTAGCAGTGATATACACACTAACCCAGCAGTTTCTGTTCTAAGTATTCTGCTTCCTAAAGTCACTATATGTGCTCCTAGCTCCTTTAAATCTTCTATCTCTTGTTCTTCAAATCCGCCTTCTGGTCCTATTATTACCGCTATTTTTTTTATACTGCTTTTATCTATATCACTTGTAACTTTTTTTATTCCATAACCTTCTGCATTTTCATATGGTACTACAATTAAATCCATTGTTTTCAAAAAATCTAAAAGTTTTTTAAATTCCATAGGAGTATTAATCCTTGGTATTAAACTTCTTTTACTCTGTTTGCACGCCTCTAATGCAATTCTACACCATCTATCTACTTTTTTGAACTCTCCTAACTCATTTTTAACTACAACTCTTTCTGTTATTACAGGAGTTACCTCTTTCACACCAAGTTCAGTAGCCTTCTGAACAATGAAATCCATTTTGCTAGACTTTGGTAATCCTTGGAATAAATAAATTTCTACGTCACTTTCATTATTAAGATGTAGTTTTTCTATACATTTCACAACTACTTGTTTTTTATTTATTTCTTCTATTTCCCCTAAAAATTCTTCACCTTCACAATTATTTATGTTAACTTTATGTCCACACTGAAGTCTTAAAACCTTATATATATGTTTTACATCATCACCTTCAATAATAGCTATATTATCAACTATATTTTCTTTAGCAACAAAGAATTTATGCATACCAAACCAACCTTTCTAAAGTTTTGCAACAATGCACACCCATTCTCCATCTATATTTACCTCTTCAATTTTAAATCCACAGCTTTCAAGCTTATTTATAACATCATCTTTTCTATCTTTTATTATACCCGAAGATATAAATTTTCCACCAGGTACTATAAAGTCTTTTACTCCTTCTGTAAGGAATATTATTATATCAGCAATAATATTTGCTATAACTATATCTGCTTTTCCTTTGACTACTTCCATAAGATTACCTTCAAGTATTTGTATATTATTAATATCATTATATTTAACATTTTGTGAAGCAGATTTTACTGCTATAGGATCTAAATCTACCCCTATAACCTGCTTCGCCTGAAGCTTTGCTGCAGATATAGCGAGTATACCCGAACCTGTGCCTATATCAAATACTTTAGATTCAGAGTTAACATATTTTTCCAAAGCCTTTATGCACATTCTTGTAGTTTCGTGGGTACCAGTACCAAATGCCATGCCTGGATCCAATTCTACAACTACCTCTTCATGTGATGGTGTGTACTCTTCCCATATAGGCTTTACTACTACTTTTTCTCCTATTTTACTTGGTTTATAATATTTTTTCCAATTGTTTTCCCAATCTTCTTCATTTACCTTAGCTACTGTAATTAGTCCTCTGCCTTTATTTATACCAAATTTCTCTAAATTGTTAACACTATCTTTTATGTATCTTAAATATCCATCAAGTTTTTCATCATGCTTATAGTATCCTTTAATTACTGCTTCATCTCTACTATCTAACAATGATTCATCAAAATAGTCCCAATCTCCTGGATGCTTTTTTTTGAACTCTATATCTTCTGGATCTTCTATAGAAACTCCCTTAACACCAGTATTATATAATATACCTGATATAGCCTCTATTGCTTCACTAGTTGTAAATATACCAACTTCTATCCATTCTTTATCCATAAGTCAACCTCCCAAAGTTTAAATACTTAAAATTTACCGCTATTGTTTAATAAATCTACTTTATAATTATAGTTTTAATATGTCAACTATAAAAATTATGAATTAGGCATATGAAAGAAAATAACAAGTCAAAGATGCGACGGATATTTTGTGTCAGACAAGGAAACAGGTTCCGCTGATAGTTATTCTATCAAAGGATTCTGTTGACGCAGTATGACACAAAATAAACTAGCAGACTGACTAGTTATTTTTTTGAATGTGCCTTTAATGCCAATTCATAAAAAAACTTTGTTTCCCTTAAATTAGGAAACAAAGTTTTTTTACTTAAAGCTATCCTTTATTTTGTCCACAAAAGATTTTTTACTCTGTTCTTCTTCTGGAATTTCTCCACTAGCATCCATGAACAATAAAAGAGCTTCCTTTTGTTTCTGATTTAAGCTTTTAGGAACTTCTACTATTACGTTAACATACTGATCGCCTCTACCATGTCCGTTAACTCTAGGAACACCTTTACCTTTTAATCTAAAGATAGTTCCTGGTTGTGTTCCTGATGGAACTTCATATTTAACATCCCCATCTACAGTCGGAACTTTAAGCTCTACACCTAAAGTAGCCTTTGAAAAACTTATATGAGTATCTATATAAATATCAAAGCCTTTTCTTTTAAATGTAGCATGTGGTGCCACTCTAATACCTACATATAAGTCTCCTGCGGGCCCACCATTAGCTCCATGCTCTCCTTGACCTCTCATAGGTATTATATTCCCAGTGTCTACACCAGCTGGTACATTTATTGTTATTTTTCTTTGTTTTCTTAACTTACCTTTTCCTTTACATTCAGAACAAGGATCTTTTATTATTTTACCTTTTCCACCACATTTATCACAAGTACTCATGCTAACAAAGCTTCCTAATGGAGTATTTCTTTGTACTCTCATCTGACCACTTCCACCACATTTGTCACAAGTATGTGGATGTGTACCATGCTTTGCTCCAGTTCCTTTGCACTTTTCACAACTTTCATTTCTGGTTATACTTATTTGTTTCTCAGTTCCAAAAACAGCTTCTTCAAAAGTAAGGTTTAAATTATATTCAAGATCTGCTCCTTTTTGAGGACCATTCTTTCTTCTACCATTACCTCCAAATCCGCCTCCAAAAAACGAATCAAATATATCTCCAAATCCCCCAAGATCTGAAAAATCAAATCCATCAAATCCGCCAGCACCACCAGCGCCATTAAAATCAGCAGTACCAAACTGATCATATTGAGCCTTCTTTTGAGGATCTGAAAGTACTTGGTAAGCTTCATTTATTTCTTTAAATTTTTCTTCTGCTTCTTTATTATCAGGATTTCTATCCGGATGGTATTTCAGCGCTAGTTTTCTAAATGCTTTTTTTATTTCTTCCTCACTTACACCTCTCTCAAGTCCAAGTGCTTCATAATAATCCTTTTTTGCCATCCCTGTCTTTCACCACCTATATAAAAATTGACAATTGAGAATTGAAAATCAAATCCAATTTTCTTCTCCCAACTTATAGTGTTGTAATTTTATTTTTCTACTTAAAATTAAGGAAGAGCAAGTACCCTCCCTTAATTACCACAATTATATATTATACACTATATGCGTACAATTAGTGAACATTTAAATTTTATTTGTCCTCTTCAACTTTGAAGTCAGCATCTACTACATTGTCATCTTGCTTTGTTCCTGCGCCTTGCGCGCCTGCATTTGCTCCCATATTGTTAGGGTCAAATCCTGCACCTTGTGCGTTTCCAGCACCTTCTGGATTAGCTGCCTGATATATTTTTGATGATATTGCATAAAAAGCTTGAGTCAAATCTTCAGTAGCTTTCTTTATAGCTTCTAAATCTTCTCCTTCTTTAACTTCATTAACAGCTTTAACTTTTTCTTCTATAGTAGACTTATCTTCTGCAGACACTTTATCTCCTAGATCTTTTAATGCCTTTTCTGTTTGGTAAACAGCCTGATCAGCATTATTCTTTGTTTCTATAGATTCTTTTCTCTTTTTATCTTCTTCTGCAAATTTTTCTGCATCTTTAACAGCGTTATCTATTTCATCATCACTTAAATTAGTTGAAGCTGTTATTGTAATATTTGCCTCTTTACCTGTTCCTTTATCTTTTGCAGAAACATTAACTATACCATTTGCATCTATATCGAATGTAACTTCAATTTGTGGGATTCCTCTTGGTGCTGGCGCAATCCCTGAAAGTGTGAATCTTCCAAGAGTCTTATTTCCAGTAGCCATTTGTCTTTCACCCTGTACTACGTGAATTTCAACAGAAGTCTGTCCGTCAGCTGCTGTTGAAAATACCTGACTCTTTTTAGTTGGTATTGTTGTATTTCTTTCTATTAATGGAGTAGCAACCCCACCTAATGTTTCAATTCCAAGTGTTAACGGATTAACGTCAAGAAGAAGTACATCTTTAACATCTCCAGTTAAAACACCTGCTTGAATAGCTGCGCCCACAGCAACACATTCATCTGGGTTAACTCCCTTTGATGGATCTTTTCCAGTAAATTCTTTAACAGCATCTTGAACTGCAGGTATTCTTGTAGATCCTCCAACAAGTATAACCTTTTCTACCTCATTTATTGAAAGTCCTGCGTCACTTAAAGCTTTTTTCATTGGCTCTATAGTTCTCTGAACTAAGTCATGAGTTAACTCATTAAATTTAGCTCTAGTTAAATTCATATCTATGTGTTTAGGACCTGTTGCATCTGCTGTTATAAATGGAAGATTTATATTTGTTTGCATTGAAGATGATAACTCGATTTTAGCTTTTTCTGCTGCTTCTTTTAATCTTTGTAATGCCATTTTATCATTTCTTAAATCTATACCATTATCTGCTTTAAAAGTTTCAGCGATATAATTCATTACTTTTTCATCAAAATCATCTCCGCCAAGTTTTGTATCTCCATTTGTAGACTTAACTTCAAATATACCATCACCAAGCTCTAATATAGATACATCAAATGTACCACCACCTAAGTCATAAACGAATACTCTTTGGTTTGTATCCATTTTATCAACACCATAAGCAAGAGAAGCCGCTGTTGGCTCATTTATTATTCTTAAAACTTCAAGCCCTGCTATTTTTCCAGCATCTTTAGTTGCCTGTCTTTGACTATCATTAAAATAAGCTGGCACTGTAATAACTGCTTGATTAACTGACTCTCCAAGATAAGCTTCAGCATCAGCCTTTATTTTTTGAAGTACCATAGCTGATATTTCTTGTGGAGTATAGTCCTTTCCATCTATAGTTGTTTTATGATTTGTTCCCATATGTCTTTTTATTGACATTATTGTCTTATCTGGATTTGTTATTGACTGTCTTTTTGCGACTTGCCCTGCAAGTCTT
>CAZKOJ010000096.1:0-17077 GCA_964554365.1 uncultured Clostridium sp.
GCATTAGGCCTTCTTAATAAACGGACGGTTTTTCGAATAATATATTCAAGCGTAGGCCACTCTAAATTTGTGTCGTAATTCGCTTATATTATCTATTTTTAAATTAAAAATGCTAGTGCTATTATTATATAAACTGCAATGAGTTGTATCCCCTCAAGCCAGTTAGATTCTCCATCATTAGCTACTCTATTTGCTATAAACACAGACACTATTAATGCTACTAGTTCAAATTCATTGAATATTATGCTCATAGGTTTAAATAAAAGACTTATAAATACAAGTATGGGAGCCACAAATAATATTATTTGCAAACTAGATCCTATAGCTATTTCTATAGCTACATCCATCTTATTTTTCATAGCCATAATTATAGCAGTACTATGCTCAGCTGCATTTCCTATTATTGGAATTATTATTATACCTACAAAAAATTTACTCAATCCTATAGTTTCTGTCATTGGTTCCACAGAACTTACCAAAAACTCACTTTCTAATGCAATAACTAAAGTAGCTATAAGTAGCACTGCTATAGATTTTTTCAAACTCCACCTTGGATTACCAGTTTCTTTATGATCTGAACCATATATGTCTTTATGAGTGTAAAATGAAAAATATAACCCTAATAAATATATCATAAACATGGATAGGGCTACTGCAATACTTAACCATTCATATTTAGACGTAACTAATTCACTATTTACTGTATGTGTAAAAATAGCAGGTATACTGAGTCCTATAACTGCAAATAGCAGCATACTAGAAGAAACTTCTACTGCCTTTCTATTAAATTTTTGTGTTTTGTACTTGCATCCTCCAAGAAACATACTTGCTCCAAGTACCAATAATATATTACCAATAACTGAGCCTGCAATAGACGCTTTAACTACATCAAAAAGCCCTGCTTTTAAAGCAAAAAATGATATTATAAGTTCTGTTGCGTTTCCAAAAGTGGCATTTAAAAATCCTCCTATTCTAGGTCCTGAATACATGGATATCTCCTCAGTAGCCTCTCCCATAAGTCCTGCTAAAGGTATTATGGAAATACTGGCAAATGTAAAAATCCATATGGGATTCAATTTCATAAATTCAGCTATTATGCTAATAGGGATAAAAACTAAGAAAAACTTTAAAAAACCCATTAATCTACTCCTTTCAATAATATCTAATATAATTATTCATAATTTATATTTTATCATCTCATTATTTTCATGTATACTTATAATTTTCCTAAATAAAGATGTTTCTTATTTTTAGCTTTACCATTGTAAATGGGTTTATATTATAGTAAAATTTGATGGTAGTACCTATCCTAAATGAATTTAATTACTTATATATTGTATAATTGATTAAATTTATATTCAGTTAAAACACGTAATATTAAATGGACTCGCTTTAAATTCTTCATTGCCTTACAAGTTTCAACTTGCTTTTTCAATGTGAGTTTAATGATTTTTAAAAGGTGGTATTTAAAATGAAAAAAGGAGACAAAATAGCTGCTATATTAATAGCAATTTTGATTATAATAAGTGCAGCTTCAGTTTTTTTCTATAAGCAGTATATTAAAAGTTCCCATCATGTAGCTGTTATAAAACAAGATGGAAAAGTACTCAAAACTATAGATTTGAACAAAATAAAACAATCACAAAAAATAAAAATAACTTACAAGGATAAAAATTTCAATATGGTAGAAGTGGAACCTGGTAAAATAAGATTTGAAGATGCAGATTGTCCTGACAAAATCTGTGTTAAAACAGGATGGATATCTGAACCTGGTCAAACTTCAGTATGCCTTCCACACAGGTTAATGATTAAAATAGAAGGTAATAACGCACAGTTTGATCAAATATCAAATTAAATGAAGGTGTAATAATGAAAACAACAAGAAAAATGGTATTCTTAAGTTTTTTAATAAGTATTGCCTTGGTAATATACATAGTAGAAGCACAAATACCGATGCCTTTACCTGGAATAAAACTTGGGCTTGCTAATATCATCTCCCTTGCAGCATTGATACTCATGGGCTGGAAAGAGGCCCTTCTTATAATGTTTTTAAGAACTCTTCTGGGGTCTATGTTTGGAGGTACCATGTCCTCCTTTATGTTCAGTATGGCCGGAGGAATATTAAGCAATATAGTAATGATTGTTCTATATAAATATTTCAAAGATTCTATTAGCTTATGGACAATAAGTATATGTGGCGCTATATTTCATAATATAGGACAGTTATTTGTGGCGTCCATAGTTATACAAGACTTTAGAATATATATATATCTTCCCATTCTTTTAGTATCAGCAGTAATCACAGGATATTTTATAGGACTTTCAACAAAGTTTTTAACTAAGCATATAAATAAAATCACTATGTTTAAAAGCATTTAAATTTTACAGCTATTAAAATTTAAATGCTTTTATGAAATAATTATAATTAATTTATTGTAATTATGTTCTATACATTAGTTTATTTAATTACATGTTTTATATTTTCTTAATAAAATATCAATACATGTACTCCTAATAAAATATTATACATAAATGACAAAATGTTCACTTATATCTCATCTCAAAGTGGGTAAACTACAAAATGTACTGGATGTATCCAATACAATTTATATATTTTAGGAGGATTAATGTCTATGAATGATAAAAATTTACAAGAAACAAAAGATTTAAATGCTAAATCAAGATCAAATAAAGGTGTTGGTGGCCCCGCAAATTCTAATATGTCTAATATGTCTGGGAATGCTGATAATGCATCCTTACAGGAAGCTATACAGTTAAATGCTGAATCAAGATCAAATTCTGGTATCAACAGTGCTGCAAGCCCTAATATGACTAACATGAGTGGTGTTAGTACTGATGCCGATTCCTTAGAAGAAACAAAACAATTAAATGCTAAATCAAAAGCAAATAAGGGTAATTACAGTAAATAACTTTTCAGGCAGGATAAAACCTGCCTGAAGTAATTTAATGACAAAAATTATGCATGACCTTTTACAGTCATGCATAATTTTTATTGAGCTTTTTTTAATTTTATTTCTTCTCCGTAAGCTATAAGTGCATTTGTAGGACATTTTTGTATACATACTAAACATCTAACACACTTTTCTTCATCAATCTTTGGCAGATTGTTCTCAAAAGTAATAGCTTTTTGTGGACAACTCTTTTCACATAAGCCACAAGTAATGCATCCAACCGAACATGTCTCTTTTACTTCTTTTAGCTTGTTTTTTGAATTACATGCTACACGTATAAATTCTGTTGCAGCCATTAATTCTATTACTCCTTTTGGACATGCTTTTGCACAGGCTCCACAACCTACACAAGCATTCTCATCTACTTTAACAATCCCATTTACTATAGCCATAGCATCAAATTTGCAAGCCTTAACACAACTTCCAAGTCCTAAGCATCCAAATTCACAACTTTTACTACCAGCTCCTGGAGTTACCATAGCTTCTTTGCAATCCATTATGCCATAATATTCACCTTTTTGCTTTGCATTATTAGAATTTCCACTGCATTTTACAAAAGCCTTTAAAGGTTCTGCTGCGCTAACCTGTACCCCCATAATTTGTGCTATACTTTCTGTTGTTGCAGCACCTGCTGGTACACAGCAATTTGGTGCAGCTCCTTCTTCAACTACTGCTTGAGCATAGGCATCACATCCTGCAAAACCACAGCCTCCACAATTAGCTCCAGGTAAGCATTCTCTTACCAGTGGCACTCTGTCATCTACCTCTACTGCAAATTTCTTCGAAGCATAGCCTAAAACTATTCCAAATATCAATCCTAGTCCACCTAAACTTAATATAGGAAACAATAAATCATTCATTAATCAAGTCCCCCTTTACTTTAGCAATCCTGAAAAGCCTAAAAATGCTATAGCCATCAAGCCTGCTGATATTAATGTTATTGGTAACCCCTGCATGGCTTCCGGAATGCTTTCATTTGCTTCCATTCTTTCTCTTAGCCCTGCAAGAAGTACTATAGCTAACATATATCCTAATCCAGAGCTTACTCCAAATATCATAGATTCTAATAAATTAAGTTTTTCGTTCATATTTATAATAACTGCACCAAGAATTGCACAGTTAGTTGTTATTAAAGGAAGAAATATTCCAAGAGCTTTATAAAGACTTGGACTCTTTTTCTTTATTACCATTTCAACAAACTGAACTAAAGATGCTATAACCAAAATAAAAGCTATAGTATATAAATAAGTTATATTTAAAGGTACAAGTATAAAATCATATACCCTGTAGGATATAAAAGATGCTAATCCCATAACAAAAGTAACCGCAACTCCCATCCCAACTGCAGTATCTATCTTTTTTGATACTCCAAGAAATGAGCATATACCTAAAAATCTTGACAAAACAAAGTTATTTACAAATAATGCTCCTATTACCAAAGCGAATATTTTCATATTTTTCACCTTTCCTTCATTTTTAATAAAAGAATTTAAATTATTATCCCACTAAGCCGCTTTACTTTTTAATTTCTTTTTCTTATTTATATTTATTACATTGATAATAGCCATAAGTATGCCTAGCGTGAAGAATGCTCCTGGTGCTAATATCATTATTAAAGCGGGTTGAAATGAAGCGGGCATTATTTGCATATCAAATATTCTACCAGTTCCAAATAATTCTCTAACTAACCCTACAATAAGTAGTGAAGCTGTAAACCCTAGTCCTTGTCCTAATCCATCAAAAATAGATGATATAGGTGGATTCTTTGAAGCATATGCCTCAGCTCTTCCTAAGATAACACAGTTAACAACTATAAGAGGTATAAATATACCTAGAGCCTTATATAAAGCTGGCACAAATCCCTGCATCAAAAACTGAAGTAATGTAACAAAAGATGCAATAATAACTATAAAAGCAGGTATACGTATCTTATCTGGAATAACTTTTCTAAGTAGTGATACAACAAAATTTGATCCTATTAAAACTACTGTAGATGCAAGTCCCATCCCTATTGCATTTTTAGCACTAGTTGTTACTGCAAGAGTTGGACACATAGCAAGTACTTGTATAAATATTACGTTTTCTGTAAATATTCCATTTTTAAGTCTTTCCATTAAAACCTTCATTATTTTTGACCTCCCTTCAGTTTTTCAGTATAGAAAGCCACCGCCTCATTAGCGCCTTTTGTAACTGCATTTGAAGTTATTGTAGCTCCTGTTATAGCTTGTATTTCATTTGGAGCTGATGGCTCTTTTTTTACTACTTGAAGAGGTTTATCTATAGTTTTTCCTTTATATTGTACTGAAAACTTTGGTTCTGAAGCATTAGCTCCAAGACCTGGAGTTTCAGAATGTGCTAATATTTTTATACCATCTATTTTTCCATCTTTAGATATCCCAACCATCATTTCTATTTTTCCACTATATCCTTTTGGAGCAACCTTTATAGCATAGCCTGCAGTTTCTCCAGAGTTAGTTTTTCCTTCATTTACTTCTAGTATTTCTCCTGAAGTTTTAACATCAGATTTATTAAATACATCTGCTTTAGGTACAATCTCTTTCATAGCATCACTATTAGTTTTTTCTATTTGTTTTGCTATAGGAGCCCTTGTAATACTATTAGCAGCTCCTAAAATTAATCCTGCTACAGCTGTAATCAATAAAAGAATTAATCCTAATTTTATAGTTTCCTTTTTCTGCATATTACTTCACCTCCCCAGTACCAAATACACGTGGAGTAACGTATTTATCAATTACTGGCACAAATAAGTTCATTATAAGTATTGAATAAGAAACACCTTCTGGATATCCTCCAAATATACGAATTATAGTAGCTATAAAACCACATCCAAAAGCAAAAATCACTTGCCCTTTTTTAGTCATTGGAGATGTAGTGTAATCTGTTGCCATGAAGAAAGCTCCAATCATTAATCCACCAATAAATATTTCATATAATCCATTTCCAGTCATGAATCCATTTCTTCCTATAACTGTAGTTAAAACAAATACCGTACCTATATAAGTAACTGGTATATGCCATGTTATTACTTTTTTATAAATCAAATATAAACCGCCTATAATTAAAGCTATAGCTGAAGTTTCTCCAATACATCCACCTACATTACCTATAAATACATTCGACAGACTTGGAAGAATACCTGGTTCATTTTTTAATATAGCAAGTGGTGTTGGACCCGTAACTCCATCTAGCGTCCAAGTAGTCATAGCTACTGGCCATGAAGCAAGCAAAAATGCTCTTGCAGCTAGCGCAGGATTCACAATATTTTGTCCCAATCCCCCAAAGAACTGCTTAACCACTATAATAGCAAATACTGATCCTACTACAGCCATCCATAAAGGTAGAGTAGGCGGAACATTAAATGCAATAAGTAGTCCTGTTACTACCGCACTAAAATCGCTTATAGTTACTTTTTTTCCTGTAGATTTTTGCCATATAAATTCTGAAAGCACACAAGCTATTATACATGTAAGTATTACCATAAGCCCTTGGAGCTTAAAGAAATATACACCTGCTAAAGTTGCTGGAATAAGAGCTATTGTTACATCTCTCATTACGGATTGTATTGTATTATTATCACGAATATGAGGAGATGAAGACAATGTAAACCTAGAAACTTTTTTAACGCTTGATTCTATATCTTTATTCTGTAAAGTTTGTGATGTCTCTTTTGTTAACTGAGTCATTTAAATTCACTCCTTGTTTATTTTCTCTTGCTGGCTAAAACTGTACGTTTTGTTGTACGAATAGATTGAATTAAATGGCGTTTTGCTGGGCATACAAAAGTACAGCATCCACATTCTATACAATCTAAGCCATGTGATTCTTCGAAAATCTGAAACTCTTGTCTTCTAGACAAAGAATCAAGGGAAGATGGTATTAGATTCATTGGGCATGCTTGTACACACTTACCACATCTTATGCATCCTGACTCTTCTGGAAGAACTGCTTGTTTTTCTGTAAGACATAGTATTCCTGATGTTCCTTTTACCACTGGTAAATCTAATGAAGAAACAGTCATACCCATCATAGGGCCACCAGCTATAACCTTAGTAGGTTCTTCTTTAAACCCTCCACAGGCTTCTATAAGTTCTTTCCAGTTAGTGCCAAGTTTTACTCTTAAGTTTTTAGGGTTATTTATAGCTTCACCTGTCACTGTTACTACTCTGGTAGTAATTGGTTTTTTAAGCACCACTGCATTATATATTTCCCTTACTGTGTCAACATTTTGAACTATGCATCCTGCATCTGCTGGAAGCTTTCCTGAAGGTACTTCTTTTCCTTTTACTGCATATATAAGCTGTTTTTCAGCACCTTGAGGGTATTTTGTTTTTAAAACCTTAACTTCTATATTAGAAGCATTTGATTTCTTTATAGCCTTTTCCATAGTTTCAACAGCATTCATTTTATTATTTTCTATACCTATATAGCCCTTAGCTTTTGGGAAAAGACTCAATATTATTTTTAAGCCTTCAATTATATACTCTCCCTCTTCAAGCATCATTCTGTGATCACACGTTAAATAAGGCTCACACTCAGCCCCATTTACTATTATACAATCTATTTTTTTATCTGGTGGTGGAGAAAGCTTTACATGAGTTGGAAAACAGGCTCCTCCCATACCAACTACTCCTGCTTCTTGTATAAGTTTTATTAGTTCTTCATTAGTCATATCAGCATAATTGTTTGGTTTAGATATCTCTTCACCTTCATACAATCCATCATTTTCCACTATTACAGAAAGAATTTTTGTTCCTGCTGGAGTAAGCATAGTCGTTACATTTTTAACGGTTCCTGAAACACTGCTATATATAGATGAAGAAACAAACCCCTTAGGCTCTCCTATTTTTTCACCAACTAGCACTCTATCTCCTTTTTTCACTATAGGTTCACAAGGTGCACCTATATGCTGAGACATAGGAAAAACTAAGTCTCCCTTTGGTAATAACTCTTCAATTTGTTTATTCTCCGTAAAATGTTTACCATGAGGTGGATGTATACCTTTTTTAAAAGTTAATAATCCCATATGAATCCTCCTATTTCTAGTATCTACTCACGTCCGTTTGTAAAATCTAACAATGTGCAAGTAAATATATTTTAAATTATAGCAAATACCTAAAATCTTAATATTTAGCACATATATATAAATTAAAAGCTGTATCAATTATAATATATGTTCTGTATCAATGTTTAAATATGAAATACAAAGTCGTTGTTATAATTTGATTTTTTATGCTTTTATCTATTATGATTAATTATTTAAGTTAACCTTGCAAATATATAAATTTATTCCTTCATATTTATTTAAAAAGAATGATATTGAATATCTTTTAAGATTTGCCTTTCTTTTTTTATTATACATGTTAAAAATTTAATTACAATAGATTGTTTCGATTGACTATATGTACATCACAATATGTAATTTTATTTAATTTTTAAATTTATTTGCTATTATTTTGGATTATTTTCACTATTTTTTCCCATAAATACTCATATTACGTATTGAAATTTATTTATTTATTTTTACTTTCAATTATTATTTTGTTAAAATATAAACCCTTTTTTACATTTTATTTGTATATAAATATTTTTCCTATGCTTTTTCATATAAATACACAATATTTTTTGTTAAAAACAAATCACTTTATAAAACTTTTACCGTTTTATGACATATCGGCCTATGTTTTTATAAATGATTTTAGTTTTAAATCAATCTTAATCTTGCAATTAATCTGATTTTTGCATATTTTTTTGCATGTTTTATTCATTATTAATATGTATTTATATTTATTTTTGTTTTCATAATCTATTATACAATTATAAATAATAAGTTTCATGTTTTTTCAAGTTGTTATAGTTTTTTTTATCTTTTGTATTATAATTAATTATTTCTTAAAAAACAACATAAAAAAATAATACTAACATAAACATTCCTAAAATAAAGAATATCTATGTTAGTATTTCATTTAAACAAGTGTTTTTAGTTTTTTTACTTATCGGATTCAGAATTAGATGTATTTGCCGCAACTTCCTGTTGACTTTTTATTATAGATGCTATACCTGCTGTAATGGAATTAATAGCTTTAGTTGGACATTTAGCTAAACATTTAGGATCATCACATTTTTCTATACAAACATGAGAATCAACTATCGCTACATTATTTTCAACCTTAATGGCACCATATGAACAATTTTTAGCACAAATTCCACATCCAATACAAGCAACTGTACAAAGTTTACGAGCTGCAGCACCTTTATCTTTCGAATTACAGGTAACCATTACAGGTGAACCAGCCGGAACCATTTGAATGACTTTCTTCGGACAAACTGTTTCACATTTTCCGCAACCTGTACATTTTTTTGAATTAATTATAGGTAAACCTTCAGGGCTCATTGTCATAGCATCGAATGGACAACTCTTAACACAAGTTCCAAAACCAAGACAACCATACTGACATCCTTTAGGACCACCTTGTAATAAACTTGCTGCCAAGCAATCCTCTATTCCTTCATAATTATACTTTTTAATAGCTTTACTAGATGTCCCTGCACATTTTAGTCGTGCAGTTCTTGGCTCCATTTCTGGAGCAGCTTTACCAGTTAGTTCTGCTACAGTTTTTGCAACTACAGCTTTACCTGGTATACAAAGATTTGGAGGTACATCTGGATTTAATACTACAGCTTCCGCATAAGCTTGGCATCCAGCATATCCACAGGCACCACATTGACCTTTAGGAAGTATATCCTCAACAATATGAATTAGTGGGTTTACTTCAATAGCAAATTTTTTATTAGCATACGCTAAAATCAAACCAAATACTATTCCAACAATTAACATTACAATTAAAACCATAATTGAAGTGTTCATAATTATTCTTCAGCTCCTTTCTATACTGCAATCATGCCTGAAAAACCAAGGAAGGCCAAAGCAAGCATTCCTGCTAAAATAAAAGCAATTCCAAGACCTTCTAAAGGTTTAGGTACATCTGCCAATCTTAATTTTTCTCGCAAACTTGCCATTAAAATTATTGCAAGGGCAAAACCCATACCTGAGCCAATCGCATGTACTACACTTTTTACAAATGAAAAATTAGATTCAGCATTTAAAAGTGGCACACCAAGTACAACACAGTTTGTAGCTATTAGGAGTAAATAAATACCCCACATGTTATATAATGCTGGTGCTTGTTTTTTTATAATCATTTCCAACAATTGAACGAAACTAGCTATTAACAATACGAAAACAACCGTAGTTAAAAATGTTAAATTAAATGGAAGTAATACAAAGTGATATACAAGCCACGCAAGCATAGAACTCAGCGTCATAACTGAAGTAACAGCCATTCCCATTCCAATTGAAGCATTAAGGTTTTTTGAAACTCCAAAGAATATACACAATCCCAAGAATCTAGTCAAAACGAAATTGTTAACAACAACAGCACTTATAAAAATAGTCAAATATTCGCCCACTATGCTTCACCTCTTTCCATTTTCACTTTTTCTACGTGTTCATTGTACATCTTAAATCCAGCAACCATATATCCTATAAGGATAAACGCTCCTGGTGGTAATATCATAATTAATGCTGGATTATACCATGAACCTAGCAATTGCACTCCAAATATAGCTCCTGCTCCAAAGAATTCACGTATTACAGCTATTAATAGTAAAGCTAATGCAAATCCACATCCCATACCTAGTCCATCAAATATTGATGGTAATACTTTATTTTTAGAAGCAAACACTTCTGCACGTGCTAGAATTATTGCGAAAACAACTATAAGCGCTAAATAAATACCTAGTTCCTTATAAAGTAGTGGGAAGTATGCTTTTAATACAAGTTGTACTACAGTAACGATTGTTGCTATAGATGTTATATATACTGGTACACGCACCTTAGGGTTAACCCATTTTCTAGTAATAGATACTGATGCGTTGTTAGCAGTTATAACGAACATAACTGCTAATCCCATAGTTAAAGCATTTACAGCTGTACTCGTTACTGCTAGGGCTGGACATAAACTAAGTGCAAGAACAAAAATAGGATTTTCTACTATTATACCTTTTTTAAATATATTCCATAATTCTTTCATATCTACTTACCTCCTGAAAGCTGTGTAACTTGTTCTACTGCTTCTTTAACACCTTTAGTTACCGCTTTTGAAGAAATTGTTGCTCCTGTCATAGCTTGAATATTTTTTGTATTTGATGGATCTTTTACAACTTCTAATCCTTCAGCTTTTTTATTTTTAAACTGCCCTCTAAAAGAATCTTTAGATGCATTATCTCCAAGTCCAGGTGTTTCATTATGAGCTACTATATTAAAATCTATAACTTTTCCATCTGGTGTAACAGCTACAAGCATTTTAATTGCCCCACCAAAACCTTTACTTTCTGAAGGTACTACATAAGCAATAGTTTTTCCACCTTTTTGAGCAGCAAACCATTCAGTTTTACCATCTACAGGTTTAAAGTTATCTGCCTCTTTAACCAAAGCCTTCATAGCATCATTTTTAAGTATAACTGCCTTTTTCTCTGCCACTGGGTTCGTAACAAAATATGTCCCAGCTATTATTGCTCCTGATATGAAGCAAGCCATTGCTAAATTACTAGCAATTTGAAAAACACTATAATCTTTATTAACATGTTCAACTGACATTTTAAACTACCTCCTTGCCCCAAATTTAACTGGCTGAACTAAACGGTCAATTAGAGGTGTAACACTGTTCATTAATAGAATAGCATAACAAACACCTTCTGGATAACCGCCTTTCAATCTAATTAGAGTTGTAAGGGCACCTGCACCTATAGCAAAAATTACTTGTCCCTTGCGAGTTATTGGAATGGTAACCATATCTGTAGCCATAAAAAACGCACCAAAAACTAGTCCACCAGCCATCATATGAAAAACAGGATCTCCTGTGAATAAACCAGCCGGTCCAAATACCCAAGTTAAAATACCTACTGTAGAAATCATAACAACAGGAACCTGCCAATTAATATAACGTTTATAAATTAAATAAATTCCGCCTAAAACAAGTAAAATTGTTGAAGTTTCTCCAATACTTCCATTACGAGTACCGACAAATAAAGCTTTATACAAATTTGGTGTACCACCAAATGTTTCCACTAATTTAGAATATCCTTGTAATTTTAAAATTCCTAAAGGAGTTGCACTCGTTACAGTATCAATAGGCGTAATCTTTGACCAAGTAGTCATAGCAATTGGCCATGAAACCATTAGTGCCGCTCTACCAATATGAGCTGGATTGAAAATATTATAACCTAAACCACCCATAGAATGTTTAGCAATAGCTATTGCTATAAATGATCCAATAGCTGTCATGTATCCAGGAATTCCTGGTGGTAGACACATTGCTAATAATAAACCAGTTAAAAATGCACTTCCATCATTAATCGTTATAGGTTTATGTCTTATTTTTTGTACCATATATTCACTAGCTACAGCAGCTATAACACCTATTAGCATTGTAGTTAAAGCAGGCATTCCAAAATTGTATATTGCAAAAACTGCTGCTGGGGCTAACGCCAAGTTAACATTCCACATAATTTTTGAAATAGATTCTTCTGAACGAATATGTGGTGATGTAGACACCGTTAATAGATTTTCATTTACTTCAGGACTCATTTATAAATCACCTCTTATTTTTTTACAATTTGCGCTGCATTTTGCGCTTTACAATATCTAACATATTGAACAATATTTCGCTTAGCTGGACATGCATAAACACAGCTTCCACACTCTACACAATCCAAAAGATTATAATCTTCTTTAGCTTCCTGGTAAAGCTTACGCTGTCCAAGAATACTAAGCATGCTTGGGTTTAACCCCATAGGACAGGCTTCTACACAACGACCACAACGTATACATGCTGATTCTTTTCCAGAATTAACATCTTCTTTACTTAATATAAGTATTCCAGACACTCCTTTAATCACAGGAATATCTAAGTTAGACTGTGCAAATCCCATCATTGGTCCACCCATTATAGTTTTCATTGGTGGCTTTACAAGTCCTCCACAATATTCAATAGCTTCATTAAAAACGGTTCCAATTCTTAGCAAAAGATTTTTAGGTTCTTTCACAGCACCTCCACTAATAGTTGTTACTCTCTGAATTAATGGAATCCCATTTGAAACTGCATCATTGATAGCTACAATTGTTCCTACATTTTGCACAACTATCCCTACATCCATAGGCAAACCACCAGATGGTACTTCTCTGTTAGCTAATACCTTAATTAGCATTTTTTCAGCACCTTGTGGATATTTAGTTGGTAACGCAACAACTTCTACTGAAGTTCCTGCAAATGCTTTTTGCATAATATCTACTGCATCAGGTTTGTTGTTTTCAATACCTATATAACCTTTTTTAACACCTAGCAATTTCATTACTATTTTAACCCCTGTAACTATACGCTCTGAATATTCAAGCATCATTCTATGGTCTGCTGTTAAATAAGGCTCACATTCAGCTGCATTTAAAATAAATGTATCAATTTTTTTATGCTCAGGTGGTGAAAGTTTAACATGTGTAGGGAATGTAGCCCCACCCATACCAACAATACCTGCCTCTCTTATAATTTTGCGCAACTCATTTTCATCCAAACTTTGCCAATCACGTTCGAATGGTATTCCTTCTACCCATTCATCTAGGCCATCATTTTCAATGACTACAGATAAGCATTTACCAAATACAGGATGTGGATATTCAGCAACATCAGCAACTGTACCTGAAATTGATGCATGCACGTTGCTAGAAACGAAGGCATCACTTTTTGCAATAACTTCTCCTTTTTTCACCATATCCCCTTTTTTCACTAATGGTGAACAAGGTGCACCTATATGCTGTCTAACAGGAATAATAACTTTGATTGGAAGTGGTGCTGTTTCAATTGCTTTACTAGCTGTATAACTTTTACGATCATTTGGGTGCACTCCACCACGAAAACTCTTTATCATTTTTAACACCTCTCTTGACATATTCTAAATATATTTTATGAAAATTTTACTAAAAAATCTGCATTCATAGAACTTTCCATACCAATTTTATAACATTAAGTTAAAATCTTACACTAAAATGACATTATAAAACACGTATAATTATAGGTTGCATCTTTTCATTATTATGGGCAGATTTTTCAAAAAACTTTATATAAAAAACTGATAAAATGAAAGCTACTACTCCACCACCTATTTGAAATATTTTTACTGGTTCATCTACTTTTAAAGCTAACCAATTCCCAGCTATACAACCTAAAAAGATTGCAATAAGTGGTAATATATATACAATAAACGCTGCTTTTAACATATTTGTCTCTTTTATTTCAAAAACAACTCGTTCACCTAGCTTAGCTTGAATTGGATTTTTCGCTTCTAAAACTAATGCGTTATCACCTGGGCAGGCACCACAATTTTTACATTCACCGTGTCTATTAACTTTGACTTTGGCCATATTATCCATAATCTCAATTACAACACCTTGTGTTTCTTTTCTCATTTTTCTACCTTCCCTCAATATTTATTTATATAAACTTAATACAAACACAAAATCCACCTTTTTTAGTTATTAATTTTACATTTATTAAAATTCTGTACTAATTACTTTTCACAGCCTGTACTAATTGTTTTTTTAATCTATTCTAACTTGCTACAAAAATTTATTATTATTTTTTCTTCAAAATATAATAAACTGCTTTTCATTTTATATTTGCAAATTTAAAATATTTTTCCTTCATTCCTAATTGTATAAAATGAATATATTGAACTTTTGTTTTATGCTTTTTTCTCTTTGATTGTAATTATACATGTTAAAAATTTAATTACAATATGATTTAGAAAACCATCCTTAGTAAAATATACTCATCTTTCAAATTAATTGTTTAATTAATTGATAATTTCTACATTTCTAGATATAATATATATTTTTTTATTATTTAACTAAATTTATAAATTTTTTTTAAGTTTAATTAAACTTTTCCTCATTTTATCATGGTTTTTTATTATTTTTTAATTTTTTCACTGTATTTTGTATATATTTTTTTTAAAAAGCAAATGATTTTTTTAAAATTAAAGTTCTTTCTTATTTATATATATACTTTTTTTACTGTTTCTATTGTTAAAAACCAATCAATTTTTAAACTGTTTTGTGATTTTTTTATTAATTAATATCTTGTTTCTTTATTTAATATAAACATTAGTAAAACATGTATAATTTTTAACAATAATATTTTTTTGAATTTTTCATTATAATATTTTTCATTTTTATTTTTTAATAATTTAAAAATTTCCTTTTAAATTAGCTGTTATACATTATTTTATACTCTTTTACTATAAAAATATTCTGCTGAATTTATATTATTATATTTTATATCAATGTGTTGTTATAGTGTTTTATCATTTTTGGGCTTTACATATTTGTATATTATTGTAATATTTTATTGTTAAATTTATATCTTCTCAAAATATTTATATAATTATTCAAATATTATTATGATATAATTTATAAATTACACATATTACTAATATATGTATCCCATAACTGAGCTACAACAGAATAAAATTTTTATTACAAACAAAATTGGTATATCTTTTTAAAAGCATGGAAATGTTATGCAATCTAATTACACACACACTTTTAATAAGATATACCAATAATATACTTAGTCCTTATAATTTAAACTATCAAATCTTTATCATCTGAAAATGTACTATATATATTTATTTTTTGAAATTTTCCGTCCCTGTATATAGCCGGATGTAATTCTTTAGATTTCACTACCTCTATAAAATCCCTTTCATCCCTAACTCCATTTGGTATTACAGTAGCATATTTACCTATTTTAGAAGTTAAATGTGCATCACTAGCTCCAAAGGAAGGTAGTCCTAGTTCTGTGGCCAAAGCATAAGCATATAAATTTTGATGTGGTTCTGTGCTCCCATTAAAAGCCTCTACACCAGATAATCCCAACTTTACAGCTTCCCTTATATAATCTCCCATTCCTCTATTGTTATTTCTATAGGGGTGAGCACTAATTGCAATACCACCTTTTTTTAATACAATATCCATTAATTCCCCTGCATGCATTTTATGTTTAGGAATATCATTGAGACCAAAAACCAGTAAATCTCCTTCATAAGTAAGTATTTCAGCACCAACTAATATTAAAAAGTTATTTTTTTTTGAATATTCATGTGCCTCTTCCATTATTTCATTACTTTCATGATCCGTTATACATAATGCATCTAGTCCTATTTTTTTAGCTGAAGCCACTGCTTCTTGTAAATTAAATGTACTATCTAAAGAATATTTGTTTTCATGAACGTGCACATCTATTATCATGACGATCTCCTTTTCTTTATGGATTTTTATTAAATGAAGTTTACGCTTATATTTATATTTAGTATTTTATCATAATAGTTTTTTATTATATGCAATTATATTTTTTCCTTATAAATAGTAAGCGTATTATTTGTTCTTTTTATAATGATTAACAATAAAATTCCATATTCCCTTTTCCTTATAGTCATTTCCAGCCTGAAGATTTGTATTATAAATAATATTTTCATTTTCGTATATATGGAGTGTACCTATTTTATCTCCTTTTTTTATGGAATAATCTATTTTTTCAGGTTTTGTAATTTTAACTGTATATTTAACATCATTCTTTACAGGTATAATTATATCATCAGCATACTGAAGATTTAAATTACCCCTATTTAATTCTATTTTTGTGGCATTTTCTCCTTTTGAAAACATTTTTTTGAATTGATAGTTCCTATCTACATAATCATAAATTTTTTTTGTTTCTCTCCATCTTTCTGTACAATTCAAAACTACAACAATAACGTCATTTTCCTTAACTTTAGAAGAACTTACTAAACACTTCCCTGCTTTCCCTGTGTAACCTGTTTTTACGCCATTAGCTTCTGGTAATTGCCATAGTATTTTATTTATATTGTGATAACTTCTTGTAAAACCATATGTTTTTCCATCTATATCTTTAGAACTTACTATATTATTAAATAACTCTATTTCCTTAGCCTTAGCAGTAACTAACGCTAAA
>CAZKOJ010000097.1:0-16716 GCA_964554365.1 uncultured Clostridium sp.
TCATAGCGTGACATAAAAGGATTAGGTTTATTCAATAACATTAATGCTTTACTGTTTTCAGTTTCTTTAATACCTTTGTATGCAGACCAATCTACATCTGCAACGTTCTGTCCTATTTTAGATACACAGGCATAAAGCCATCCTGTAGAATCTCCATATGATTTTAAAAAATCTGCTGTACTTAGATTAGGTGGAATCATTATGCTTTGGCTAAAGTATCCTTGTAGTTTCTTTTCTTTAACATTATTGATTTTCTTTGTAAAAAAGTTTTTAATTCCTATTCTTCTCACCTCCCTTTAAAACAAATAAAAAAAGACTTGTACCTAGATTTTTTCCTAAATACTCGTCTACTTTAAGATGCTCATTCAAATTTTATTTTTTAACTATATTCATAGTTTTACAACCAATAACAAATTCATTTCTAGTTTTACACTTAGGACATATTTTTTTTATAGTTGCCTGTCCTTCTGCTTCCATTAATATCTTACCACATTGTTTGCATCTTATTTTTTCCATAAGCTCTCCTCCAATATATCCTTTAAACTTTCCTTAAGCACTTTTTCACCATTGTAATAAAAATAATCCAAGTATTCTTTTTTAAGTTTAAAGTATTGTTCTTTATGTATAAATTTTAATATATTAAGCCACTTGTAAGCTTTATTTCTATTATCTTTTTCTATAGCTTTCAATAACTGTTTTAAAATGAATTTGTGTATGAATGCTTTTACTTTGACACCATTAATTTTAATTATTTTCATATCCTTTATACCTCCGTTTTTACAAACTAAAAAAAGCTAGTTATTTCGACTAACTCTCTTCTTTATGGGTGGTAGTTATCTAACAAATAGAGGTAATGTATATTCTCCAACATGATATACCTTATACCTAACGTCTATAAAAACTTACCTTATAATGCTTAGACATTAGTTGTAAATAAAAAGTGCCAACATTTTGTAAAACCTCAGAACTTTTGTTCACATAATTCTATTATTTCCATAATACCATTTTACTACATAAAGTCCGTAATTTCAAGGTCTTTGCACTGTTTTCTATTGTTTTTCATTTATTATGTTAACTTATATTTATATTGTCATCTATTTGATTTTTTATTATGCTCACCTATTCTTTTAAAAAGCTATTTTCATATTTTATTACTATTATTTCCACTTTATAAACTTACTTTAATTTATTATCTTTATAACCATGTCCATATTTAGAGCAATTTTTATACTTCCATCCATAAAAGTGCAAGTTCTATACCCAACGTACTCTATATTCTTTATCTGTTATAAATGATAGTACAACTGCATCAGCTCTATCTGGTGAGTTTAACCCTCTTTTTTTCATATCTTCTTTTCTTTCTAATGCAATTTTACCTTTACTTGTCATTTTATATTTTCTGGTAGTAAGTTGACTTATTAGTTTAGGATCGTTAGGCAACTCAATTATACTTTCTTTATTCTGCATATATTTTGAAAAGTTTTCTTCTAACAAATCTCTTACAACACCCCAAGTCTCTGTGCCTTTATTCTCGTAATACTTATCATCTGCAGAACTACCATTATTTATAGGCACTATAGTATAAGGTAACCTTTGTTCATTTACTATTTCCTTTAATCTATCAGTAACACCACCACCTACACCAGTATCATCTATTTTAATACTAGCCCTCTTAATTTTTGGATACTTATCCATATAGTCTTTAGCTGTTCTTATAACATACCCTACCGTTACCATTGTGTCCTTTTTTGAATAGGATCTTAACTTGAATACTTTGTTACCAATCCTAGGAGCAATATTCGTTTCATCATCTCCAAATCTAGCAACATCCACACCTATATGAATGACATCTCCTTCAATTTCATTTAATGTTTTAGTTGCCATTTCTGCCACCTCTAAAGGTATGAAAGTATCTAGTTCACCTTTGGGAAATTCTCCAAGAACTCTAACTCTATATACATCTGAGTCCTCATGATATTTTTGTTTAAGCATTTCTATATTTTCTTTTGATGTTCTATCACTATCTATTGAAGATACTTTCATAGTATAGTAATGTTCTCTATCTGAATTATGGCTCTCATAGAATACGCCAGATGTTCTATTGGGATTACCACACATTAACAAATTATTATTTGCACCGGATAAAGTACCTAATATAGCTTCCATAATAGGATCAGCTACACCAGAAGCTTCATCAACTATGAATAACATATTATCTTCATGGAACCCCTGCATATTTTCTGGTTTGGTAGCTGTTCTAGCAACTGCAAAACAGGTTTCTCCATGCCCTTTTAAATACACCGTAGTTTTGTTCCACTGTAGTAAATTCTTAACCTTACTTTTATTAAGCCACTTAGCTATCTCAGCCCATAAAACTGTATACAACTGCTGCATTGTAGGTGCTGTGCATATCACTCTAGGATTGGATTGAAATAATAGAAACCATATAACTAAACATGCTTCAAGGCCTGTCTTACCAACACCTTGTCCACTCCTTACTGAGGTTCTACGATTTTCCACCACACTCATCATACATTCGGATTGCCACTTATCTGGTATAAAGTACAACATTTCTTTTGCAAATAACACTGGATTGTTTTTATATTTTTTCTTATATTCTCGCCATTTAACTTTCTTCTGTTCTCTGGTCAATTTCATCTTCGTTAATCACCTCATAAAGAATATCTGAATCTCCTTCATTACTATTGGTTTCAAGTTCAAGTTTTTCCCTAGCCATCTCCAATTTCTGTTGAGTTTCTATGTCTAATAATCCTATATTCTTAGCTAAAAAGTCTAATGCTTTCATTTTATCCTGGAGTTTTATACTTGCTCCATCTTTGCCCTGTTTAATTTCACTAATAATTGTTCCATCAACTTCATTAGAATTTTTAAATCTAACTACATTAACTACTTTAGTAATTTCTTTAGGCGGTTTCCCTTTTTCTTTAATTACTATTGGTCCAAATGGTCCCATGATTGGTACTGTTTCTTGTTTAAACTCTACATAATCAGTAATATCCGCAAATACTATATCTATGTATTTTTGTAACAAATCTTCTTTACTCAGGTATGCACCTTTCAGTTTATTAGCCTTAAGCCTTTGTATTTCATCTTGGACCTTAACATTCGTTAACAACCTTGAACCTTGTTCTGTAGCTGTTTCTTTGCTATATCCAGCCTTAATTGCTGCCTTAGTTGCATTAAAATACTTTATATAATAAATACAGAAAAACTTTTGTTTATCTGTCAATTCAGCATTATCTATTTTAATTATCTCTTTCATTACCTCTTTTTCTTCATTAGTTACCTTTTCATCAGTAACGTTACCATTAATCATCAACGTACCTTTTAGTTTTTGTTCCCATTCATCTTTGCTTTTCCATTTACGTACCTGTACATCTGATATATTTAATTGTTTTGCTATATCTTTTAGTTTTATGTTTCCATTGTGTTCTTTATATATATTAAATGCTTTATCTCTGCTTTCGCTTCTTTGTCTAGCCATTGTTTCTCACCTCTATCATCTCCTTGCTGCTAAGTGCTTCTTTTATATTTCTATTAGGCTTTTTATTAATACACACAATAAAGATATAGCTAATCTTATTTTCTGACTATACTAATTACACCTCATTCGTACTAATTTTTACTTAATTTCTTTTATAAATCCATTACGTCTTTTATAAACTCTGCTATCTTTCATTAATTTCTCATAATCTACATGTTCACTTCTAGTTACTTTAAATTTAACTTTGCCTTTGTATTTAAAGTTTAATATCCATGCTGCCACATCTTCTATAAACATATGTAAATTCTTATTACAAGGCTTTATGCCACAAGCAGATACTTTTATATTAAACTCATATTTGCCATGTCCTACGGTGTCTATAATGTAATTAGTGGCTATCCCATGTTTTATTATTGTTACTTTATCATGTGAATATAGTATATCTATAATTTGTTCTAAAATAGTTTTTTTACTAGATTTAATTTCTTGTCCATTAATATGAAATGTTAACGTTGTTCTCACCTCTTTTTTGTATAAAAATAACCCCTATCATGTGATAGAGGTCTTATTTATTGAATATACACTGGTTTAATTGTTTTATTCCAACAATCTATATGTGGAGTAGTTAATTTAAGGCACTAGTTTTCACTAATGCCCTTAGGGGGATGGGTAATTATTATTAAAGTATCTACTTGAAGATAATCATTTATTTTACATAATATTGGCATTTTAGTATGTGCTTAATCTTATAGATTAAATTAGTTATTATGTACAATAAAAGACAACTTTTACGTCGCCTTTTATAATCTTTCCATAATACTATTATACTACTTTAAACCTGTAATTTCAATAAGTTTGCCACTATTTTAATTTATTATGTCAACCTGTTTTTCAGCTATTTTACAAGTCATTTTTTTCTGAACATTCATCACACATTCTATCATTAAAATCCGCGTCAATTGGTGTTATTTCACAGTCACATTCACTACAACTGCATATATACTATGGACAAAAGCCATCTACTTTACTTTCTTCAAGTTCTTTAACCATTTTTTCTATAGCTATTTTCTTTATTGCTCTACAACTACTTTCAGACTTTCCTACAACTTTTACTACTTGATGATAGTACTTCCCCTCTATTAATCTAAAGGTAATTACAGACTGTTCTATAGGCTCTAACTTAGCTAATGCATTGTTAATCTTGTCTAGTAACAATTTATATTCTTCAAGTTCATCTTCTAATTTTCTAGCATGGAGCATAGCATTTTCTACAATACTTGAAAATTTGTTTGTCTTACTTATTACTTCTCTGGAAGTATCTACACCCATACCATCTTCTCCGACAAAGTATATTTGCTCCTCTAGATTCTCTACTAAATCTTTAAGGCTTCTATAATCACGCAGCCAGTCTTCTACTTGTTTAATTTTAGAATAATTACTTAGCATTTAGTCCTCCTTGATACTTTGAATATAATATAATTCAAATCTGTAAGTTTGTCCTTTAGAATTTTTTTCTTCTGGCACTTTCTCATTGAACGTATTATAAAGTGTTGCATATACTTTACAGTTATCATATAAAGCTTTGTATGCTTATACAATACATTATGTTATTGTTTAACCTTGCAAGTTTTTAATGATTTTCCCAGCTTCCACAAGTTCATTTATTATTCCTTTTAAGTCACTTAAAGCATACGTGGTATTTCCTACTTTGCAGCTTTTTTTTCCTTTTTCATAACTGAAAAACATGCCTTCTATTTTTACCGTTAAAGTCTTTTGTGGTTCTTTTATTGCTTTTATTATTGAACTATTTATTTTTACTTCTTCTTTAGTTGCTACGTCTCCTTTAAATGCATCAATTATTTTCTCTATTTGTTTTTCTTCCCCTCTAGTATGTTCTTTTAAAAATTCTCTTTTCCAACAATTATAGTAATACTCCGCTTCTGCCTTGTTATATCCTTTTTTAATCGCCTGTTTTATAGATAATTCCTTTTTCTGTTTATCTGCACTAAAGAATAGTTGGTTTAACTCCTCTATGGGTAAGTTTTTCATATTAAACCCTCAACTTTCATTAATTTTAAAATCACTATCAAGTATGGATATTCTATTAATAAACCTATAACCTTAATACCTTTGGGTTTATCATTCCTTATTATTGATGCCATTTGTATTATTGTAAGAATTAAGGCGTATATAAGTAATATTGTCATTCCTTCCTCCTAGTGTTTGCTTATATATAAGTCATAGTAAGTTGTCCCTACTGCCATTGCTGCCCACATATCTTTAGCAAAACCATAAAATACATCTGGATTCTTTTTAGTACCTTTTCCATTTTTTAAATCATGTTTTGCAAATCTATCTATCAAAGCTTTTCTTATGTTGCTATCTTTAGCTTTCATACTGTAACACAAGTTAATCTTTTCTTCTTTTCTATAAATATAATCAACATCTTTTCCAACCATTTTGGCTCTTTCTGTAAATCTGCCTATCCATATACACGTTTCAAATATCTCTTTTCCAACCGCCATTCCGTAACTTGCAATATTTTCTATAACTACATGTTTTTGAATTTGTGCTTGCACTCCAACAATATTTATTAATTTTTCATTTTCTAATTTTCCAAATACTATCGGTTTTAAGTTTTCATCTAGTATTACATATGCACTTTCTATGTTTCCTGGATCTATAGCCAATATCATTTATTCTCACTTCCTGTTTTTAATCTTCCACCCATCATAAAACGAATAATTTCTATTTCTAAAGCCTTTTGAATCCCATGTATAAACCCCCGTTTAAGAAAGCTCTTTTGCATAGAACGTTCTATGTCCTTAACTAGTATCCTGTACAATTTCCGTATCTTCTAATAATTATTTTTCTGTCTTTCATGATTGATTTTTAACTTCTTAAGATAGGCTTGTTCTATATCTTCTGGTGTATAATTTAAAATAAAATTAATACCGCAAATACTAGTAATTACATTGTCCCATTTATTTTTATTAGCATCTCTAAATGCAGTGTTAAAACATTCAGTCAAGTTATCTTGTTTCAAGCCTTCAGATATTATTTTGTTATACTCCTCATAGTAGTGTTGTATATTTTCAGTTAAATCATATTTAGTAATATTAAAATTCATAAGTCTTAGGCAAAAATGTATTGTATCAGCTGTTTCATCTAGTATTCTCTCTTTAGATTCTGGATGTTTATTAGACCAATCTTTGAAGCAACGTGTACTATTTGCTAATTCTCCTATTTCCACTAGTAAGGCTAGTTTTGCTTTAGGTATTTTAGCTTCGTCATACGGATTACCTAATCTTTTCTTTTCTGCTATATAAGCATCTAACTTAAATTGATTTTCTGACATTTCTTTTATATTCACTACTTGTAATACCTCCTACATCTTTTCTGTATTCTCCAATGGTTTTCTACTGTAAATCCTATAAACTCACTCTCCATTTTTCTTTTACGTTCCTTCTTGCGTTTTTGTAACATATCATAGGTTAACTGTGCTTTCTCTTGCAATGTCACTGTATCACCTCTTAAGTTGTGAATAGAAAAAACATTCTGGGTAAGTCTTTTGGCTGTTTTTGTAAAATTGGAACGTTACGAAATTCACACCTTTAAAAATAACCTCAGCAAGCCCTTTTCGTTTAAAATTGAATTGTTGTCCTATCTGAATTGTTGCTCTTACTTGTTCTAGTTCGATCATTGTTTGTTTTGCTTTTCTCAACTGACTATTGGTAACTTTTGGTACCTCTTTTTGATTAACCACCATGTTGTATTGAGAATATCTTCCTTTTAAGTGCAAGTATCTGCCATATCTACTTACTTTATCTTCTGTTATTCCAACATGTGATGCTATTTCTCTATTGGTCATTTTAGACCAGTTATTTTTTATGAAACTTACTTGTTCTTCTGATAAAGCATATTTTCTACCCATTCTCTTTTTCTCCTAAAAAAACTTTTTTATCTATATTTAATTTCTTACAAGCTGTATCAATTCCATTATCTACAGCTTTATAATAGCTTGTTCCCTTTTTTATTTTTTCTATAGCTTCTAATATCGCTAAATTTAATACTTTATCTCTTAAGTTTTCTAACATCTTATTATATCCTTTCACGATTCATTCTAGCGTAGCGAATTGCTTGATTTACTGAACTTTTTGATATATTTAATAGATTTGCAATTTCGGTTTGTTTGTATCCTTGGATAATATATTTTAAAACTATTTGCTGACTTTTAGTAAGCTTCTGGAACCATGTTTTTATGTCAATCAAACCTGTTATATCATTGTTCTTAATGTCTTGTATTACTTCCGCATATGTTGCTTTATTAGTTCCTGGTGCTTCTTGGTTCAAACTAACAGTAAATGCTTTTCTCATTTTCCTATTGTTATACAACCAACAATGCTGCAGTTCCCCTTGGATATATTTTTTAGCAAAATAATTAAATGCTACTGGTTTTTCTTCATAACTATAATCTTTATAAGCTCTCCACATTGCTATCGTAGATATTTGCACCAAGTCTTCAAATTCGAATTTTGTATTAAGCCATTTAGTACAAATAATTTCTATCCATCTCTTATGTTTTTTTAAGACTTCTTCAAAGTTTAACACTTGTAAATCGTTTTTCTTTAATAGTATCTGTTTCACTGTTTCATCCCCCTATTTAGGTAAGACATATATTTTTATGCCTTACCAGCTCAATTCAGTCCTTAAATTTGTCTTTTTATTCCACTTTATATTTTCTTTATCTATAACTTTACAATGTAAATTTTTCTTGCTCCATATTGGCTGTAATATTAGTTCATCACCAACTTTAATGATTTCTTTGAATTTATCTGTATATTGAATTTCTTTTTTCATTAAACACATATCTCTTCTCATTGAAACTTTACATTATTTTTAGATTTTGTACTAAAATGGTATGTCTCCCCCATCCACTGGTGTTATATCTTCTCCATATGCATTTTCATTATTTTGCTGATTAAAATCTTGATTGTTTTTGCTATTAGCCCATTCAAGGAACTTAACTTCTTCTGCAATTACTTCTGTAACATAACGTTTTGTGCCGTCTTTAGCATCATAATTTCTAGTTTGAATATGACCTTTTATAGCTATAAGTTTTCCTTTGCAAGTATGATTAGCTGTATTTTCTGCTGTCTTTCCCCATACAACTATAGGGATAAAATCAGCTTCCTTTTGTCCATCTTTACTAAATTTTCTATCTACTGCAATTGTAAAAGTTGCTACTGCTGTTCCGTTTCCTGGAGTAAATTTTAATTCTGGGTCCTTAGTTAATCTTCCTATAAGCACTAAATTATTCATCTTCATTTTCTCCTTCTACTTTTAAATTTAATTTTTCTATGATTGACTTAACTTCTTTATAAACTTTCTCATTCTGTAGTTGTACTGTTGACCTTTGAAAATTGTAATGTTTTCACCACATGACTCTAAAATCCTTCCTGCAAGTGCTTCATCTAAATAGTTAAGTATTTCCGGAGTACATTCTGTAGAGAAAACTATAGGCAAATGATTTAAATATCTATAGTTTAAAATTGGATATATGTGCTTCATATCAGCTTCTGTAATACAAGCTCCTTTTATTAACTGTCCATTTCGCATTTTATCCTTGAACAAATCATCTATTATTAAAAGTTTAGCTTTACAATATCTGTTTGATAAGCTTAAGTAATATTCATCCTCATTTACATTAGCTTTAAGCTCTCTTGTTACTTCTAAATAAGGCATATATACCACTGATACAGGTTCTGACTCTCTATTTAATAGTGCAGCACCTATTGCTATGACAATATGTGATTTTCCTGCTCCTGCTTGTCCAAATAAACCATATGAATTTTCTCTATTGCTTTTAATATCTTCAAAACTTTTAATATACTCTACTGCTTTATTCCTAGCTTCTCCCGTTAAGTCGTCATAGGGAGTGTACTCTTTTAGTTTTACAACTTCTTCTGATTTAACTCCAAAGTTTTTCCATAGCCTTTTAATGTAATCTATCTCTACACATTCACACTTCTTATAAGTGTCAGTTTCTTTGTTATATATCCACCCGACACCTTCGCATTTATTGCAGCTATATTCCGCAGATTTAGCCTCCAAATTTACTGAAGTCATATGGACTTGTTTCAGTATTCTGTCTAACACTTCCATCCTTTGTGCCTCCTTTCTTTTCTTTTAGAGTTATTTTACCTTTTGCTTTCCAGTTTTCTAATATGCCTTTCACATAGCTATAAGTATGTTTACTTTCTTCATCTGCTATTTCTGCAGCTTTCATTACCCATGTTGGTCCATATATTTCTATATCCGCTGCTATCTTTTCCATAAGCATTGGAGACAGTAATCCAAAGTTACACTTCTCAAAATATTTAAACACTTCAATGTTATCCTTACTACTACTATTATCTATTTCATTACTTAGTTTAGATTCATTATTTAGTAGGGGCGGATTTTCCGATTTCGGGTTTTCCCGATTTCGGGTTTCTTCGATTTCGGAAAATCCGCTTTCGGTGGCTTCTTTTGTACAAGTATTCTTCTCCTGAGTTAGAGAGTTTGGAATTTCATGTACGGCATAATCATATCCACCTTTTAGTTTTCCTTTTTCTCCTCTTTTGAAAGTTCTTTCTATATATCCTGCCTGTACAAGTTCGTTTATTGCATTAGATAAACTATCTTTCCTATCAGTACAATGTTTTAATATTTCATTTTGATAAAATTCCCAATCATCTGGTCTACTTAGAAAATAAGATATCAAGCCTTTTGCTTTTAAACTCAGTCTATTATCATAAATATAATATTTATTAATCATGATGTATGGGTTGTCTTTATCTTTAACTACTCTAAATACTGCCAATCTTTCACCTTCTTCTAAAAGTTTTTTTCTGAGTAAGCCTTTCTTCTTTTGCCCTCTTTGTCTATGCACTGTATTTTTACAGCTTTAAACTTTTTCATAATTTCACCTCATTTCTTCCAAATAGTATCTGCTACAAATAACGGTTCTCCTGCTAAAACTTTTAAGGTATATCTGTTATCACTATACAAGTAATCATCTGGCCAACAAGCTACAGCAAAACTTAGTTCTGGATGTTTATTTAGGTATCTAGCAACTACATTCCAAGCGAATTGAGCATCTTCTTTAGTTACTACATTAGCTTTTAATAACTTCTTTTTCATTCTGATATTCATCCTTAATCCTCCATCCTTTCATCTATCCAGTTATCATAAAATTCTTCAAACTCCTCTGGTTCTACATCTTCTTTTTCACATCTTCCTAGATGTTTTTCATACATTTGTTGAACATCTTCAAACATTATTCTTCCACTTTCTCAAATGGTGTGCCCTCATAATTTTCCTCTGTTGCTGCGCCTTGATTTAAAGTTTCTTTTTCCTCTGGTGTTAGTTCTACTGCATCTACTACCTGTACATGTTGATATTCTTGTAAATCTTTTAGTAAACTGTTAGCAGCCGCATAAGTTAAATGATCTAATGGCATATCTACGGCTTTTATGCAGTATTGTTTTAATTTTTCGATATCTGCTGTTTTACCAGAACCTACAACTAAACTTTTTTCTTGTCCTAAAGCAAATATAGCTTCTTTCTGTTCTTTTTCTGCCTTATGTTGATTTTCTACAGTTGGTTTTACTTCTACAACTTGGCTTTCATATTCATCATATACAGTTGACATTTCTTCTCTAGTTGTCAAACCGCTTATTCCAAACTGTCTCTTTAACGCCAATGTTTCAGCTACCTTTTGTATCATGGCACTTGGATATTGTCTCCAAACATTAGATGAACTGTTGTATTCCATAAAGTCAGCCCATACTATTACAGGCTTTCTTTTCTTATGCGATACTTTTGCCCATGCACCTATAATTTTTCCACGCTTCATGCCGAACTTATGAACTACTGTATAATTCTCAGCATCTACCTCAAATGTATCTCCCTCTTTTACTGGGAATCCTATAATTCCATCAAAGTCTGGATCACGCTGTGCTATTTTCAAGTAACCATCCCTGGAAGTCATAATAATTGTTTCTGCACCAGAATAATCAACACTTCCATCTTTAAGCCTTGGATAATCCCACTTACCATTGATATTTACTTTTTTAGTCCTTTTAATAAACCATATTTCTTTTATGAAAGGATCCAAACCATATTTACCAGCTATGTTAAGAAACATTTTAAGTTCATCATCATTAGCACCTTTAGCTACTGTGTTTTTGATAGTTTTTATCTGTTCTTCTGTAAATATAGGATTAATCACTGAACCTACTTCTTGGCTTTGAGTTGTTGTAATTTCTTTATTCATTGTTTTCCTCCTATTCAACACTAATGTTTATAGATTCTTCTGGTGTAACTTCTATACCTGGAATACATTCACCAGTTTCAGTATTTACACCGTTTTTAAATAGAGTTTTTAATTCTTTTTTATTTAACTCTGGCTTAACTTTAATTAAATCTTGAAAACCATTAGAAGTTAAATATTTAAGCGTTTTTTCTTCATTTTGATAATTCCATTTGTTTGTTTTTTTGCTACTTACCTTTCCGTAAGGCGTACTTAATTTTGTTTTAGGATTTTCAGCTTTTAAACGTTTATAATAGTCTTTTAGAAGACTTTCAAAGTATTCAATAGATTGTTCTACACTCGCATTTTCCTTAGTTCTCCATGCTTCTATACGCTGTATTTCTGCATCTGACAAACTATTATTTTCCTTCTGTTTTTCTTTCAATGCCCTTAGCTTTCTGAAGCACCAATTCGCACTTTCTAAGCTGTCCACAGTAAAATTTTCTCTTCGTTCCTGCAATTCTTCTTGTAATAGATTATTTAACATTTCCTATCCTCCTTAGGTACTATTTTTTTATTTCATAGACTATATTGAGAAGTCTATGCCTTTTGCCTAAAACAGCTTTTTACAAAAGGCTTTTCAGCCTATTTATCTTTAAATCCCTTTCAGAACTATAATTTTTAACATATAAAATCTCCTATTTTATAACGTCCTGCCTTCTTCTGTTATCTTATCTAGCCACGCTAGTAACATTTCTCTATTCACTAAAAACTTTGAGCCAACTTTAAAGCAAGGAAAATCCGAATTAAGATTATGTGCTAGTTCCATTAATTTATCTCTGCCAATACCAGTAAAATTAGCACACTCTTGTATTGTTAAAGTTGCTTTTTCTTTCTTAGGAAGTAAATCAATTACGGCCTCTTTAAACATTTCCTTTAAATTAACCTGTGTTAATTCCATGTATATTCACCCCTTTTTACCACCATTGCCATAGCTCTTGATCTATAATTTCGTTAGGTGTTACCTTAAGTGCTTTGCAAAATTTACATATAGTATTAAGACCAGGATTTTCATATTTGCCTTCTTCCAGCTCTGTTACATATCCCCTAGCCACTTTACTTTTGTAGCTTAATTTGCTGATAGATAAGTTTCTCATTATTCTATATTCCTTTGTTTTTAATACTGCCATTACGGGAATCCTCCTTAGATTTGAGTTATTCCCCTTCATCTTACCCTAGTTTATTTATTTGAATGTTCCAATCTTTACTATCATCGCTATACTAGTTCCTAATATATAAGTCTGTATCTGTGCATCTTATTTTCTTATTCATTTAAACAGTCTCCTCATTAAGTGAATATAAGTTTTTGGCTAGTTCATTGACATCATTTTCATAAAGTTTACAAGCTATTTCATAAAGCTCAGGTATTTTGTTCATAACTTTATCAATGTAATCAATTTTATTTTTTAACTTAGGCTTATGAATTTCATTGCATTTTTTAAGCTTATCATCTAGATTTATGTGATATTTCATAGAAAACTGTTTATATAGCTCTCTCCACCTTTCTTGGAATTTAGCACCTTTATATCTAACAACTCTATTTAATATCTGTCTTTTTTCTGCCAATGAAATTTCATCAACCAAACCAACAATAACTGCTTCTTTATGTTCTATTTCCTTTTCCTTTAGTGCTATTATTTCATTTTGCTTTCTTACTACTGCTAAAGTATTTTTAAAAATCATTTTGCTTTGTTCATCGATATAAGGAAGATAAGTATTTATAAATAAATCATCATTGTTTACATAACCACCTGTTTTCCTTATAGTTGGAAGAACTTCTACTGCTAACCAATCTTGAAATTTTTCTGCGACTTCATTACTTGCTTTAAATGCTAATTTATAAACTGCTGGCTCTGGAATAAAATCTTCTTTCGCAACATCTTGCGAAAACTTTAAATATCCATTTACGGTTCTCCATCTAACGTATTCCTTATCATTTTTAATTTCTGTAAATCCTAAGCTTTTAGCAATTCTTTCAGCATCAAAAATCCATTCCCCATTTTCTAGCTTTACTGCTATTTCAAAGATGTCGTTTTTAAAAATTTGTAATTCGTTACTCATTTTCCTATCCCCCATATATATTTTTTAATTGTCATTTTGACACTAATGAAGTGTACTAATAAGAACTGATATATAAATCAGACAATAAATACTATATATTATATAAACTCCCAGTATTCATTTTGTTAATGTGGATAATTTATTATTAGATAGATGTATTTATTTTCATTTTGCTAATTTCGAAAGTAAAAAAAATTTCATCTATTGGTTTATCAAAAAGTTCTGAAATTTTTTTTCCTTCCCTAATAGTAAAATCAGATTTACCATTAAGTTTAAAATTTAAAGTAGATACTGTCATACCAAGTATTTCTGCTAATTCATTTTGTGTTATATGGTTTTCTTTCATCAACCCTTTTAACTTATCATACATAATAACACCTCGCCCTCTATTTTCAATTTGATAATCGTCATGTTTTTATTATATATTATCAATTTGAAAATCGCAATAGTATTTTATGATATTTTTAAAAAAAATATTCATTTAGCTAATTTTTATTTTTAAATTTTCAAATTGTTTATAATGTATTTAGGAGGTGTTATGATTGAGTAAATTTGGAGAAAGATTAAGAATAGTTTTAGAAGAAAAGGAACTGCAAGGTAAAGAACTCGCAGAAAAATTAAATGTAGAACCTCCAACAGTAAGTAATTGGTTAAATGGAAATAGATTTCCTAAAGATGATATGCTTATTAAAATAGCCGACTTCTTTAACTGCTCTGTAGACTACCTCCTTGGACGAACCGATAATAGACAGGGTATAATAAGCAATGCTGATATAGAAGGACATCATTATGAATTTGAATTAGATAGAGCAATATTTCCGAATGGATTAACCTATGATGAAATGCTTGAGAAACTTAAGATACTAGAAAATTTGGAAAAAGCAGGATTTAAATTTGAGCCACCAAATGATAAAGAATAAAAATTCTGTTTACAGGCAAAATCCAAATAAAAACTATAAGACTAACAAAGATTTTAAAAAAAAGAATCCAATAATGTTATATTCTAAACATTATTAAATTCTTAAATCTTTTGTTAGTCTTTTTATTATATACTTTTACAAATTTATACCACATTTTTTGTAAAATAAAGTGATTAATTAAATATATACAATTAATTTAGTTTAAATTTGTAGAATGATTCTGTATACAGACAATTACATAAATTAAGCCTATATGTAATAATTTACAACGTAGTAGAAAAAAATTTCAATAACTTGAAATAAATATGTAAAAAGCTTATAATTTAACCAAACGTTTGTTCGGTTAAATAAAGAATAGGGGGAGACATAATGAGTTTAGAATATTTACTAAGTCAGTTAGAAGGGGTTATATCTATAAAAAAAGATGGACATGTTGTTTTCCAGCAAAATCATATCTATGAACCGAATGTGGAATATACTTCCTGTAAAAAATCACATACCGGTGAATTAGAATTAAAACAGGAAGGTGATAAATAATGGCACGTAAAACTAATTGCATTAAGAATGGAAGCGAATATTTTAGAGTAACGATTTCGATTGGTAGAGATTCAAATGGGAAGTTAATTAGAAAAGAATTTTATGGTAGTTCTAAAAAAGAAGCAGAATCTAAAAGAGATGAGTATTTAACCGGATTAAATAATGGTTTAAATATAGATTTTCAAAATATATATTTAGGCAAATTAATGCATACATGGTTATTTGAAGTTGTAAGACTTAATATTAAACCAACATCATTTGAAAAATATGAAGGTATATATAGAAATTATGTAAAGGAAAGTGAGCTATATGGATTAAAACTATCTGATTTAAAATCTATCCAAATTCAGAGATATTACACTAAACTATTTGATGATGATAGTAGTACAAATATACTTAAAAACTTAAATAAATTATTGAAACAATTTTTAAGTTATGCTGTTGACGAAGGATATATTTTAAAAAATCCTATTAGCGGTAAAAAAATAGTCATACCAGGTCAAAAAAATATAGAGAATGAGAAAATTAAAGTATTTACTAATACTGAAATAAATACTTTAAAACTTGCTTTAGATGAGCATAATTTAAAGTGCTTAATATTGATGGCTTTAGGAACTGGATTAAGGCAAGGTGAGCTTTTAGCATTAAAATGGAATGATATTAATATGAATACTATGGAGATTAAAGTTGAAAAGAGCATAAAACGTGTAAAAATTATAGAAGCTGATGGAACTTCAAGACACGAAATTATAACTCAATCTCCCAAAAGTAAAACCTCCAATAGAGTTGTACCCATTCCTAGCAATTTAATATCTATATTAAAAGAGCATGAAAATAAACAGAGAATAGCAAAAGTAAAAGCAGGTCCTTCTTATCTAGACAATAAATATATTTTTGCTACTGGAACTGGGAAACCTTTAAGTACTAAAAATTTATTCATGAGTTATAAGAATTTATTAAAGAATGCCAAAATACCTCATAAGAAATTTCATGCTCTAAGACATACATATGCTACTAAATTGTTTGAAGCTAATGTTCCCCTAAAAACAGTACAGATCCTATTAGGTCATTCTGATATATCTATAACTGGTAATATATACACTCATGTAATGCCTAAACAAAAAAATCAAGCTGCTGAAAAATTAAATCATTTATTTGCTTAGTTGTAAAGTGGGTGTTTTACTAATGTGGGAAAAGTGTGGGAAAAGTGAAATTGTATATAATATTTATAGAAAATAAAAAATCCACAACCCAATAATATAAAGGGTTGTGGATTTTATGGTAGCCACTAGGGGAATCGAACCCCTGATTAGTTAACCTATAATTTATATTTCACT
>CAZKOJ010000098.1:0-16480 GCA_964554365.1 uncultured Clostridium sp.
TAGAGTATCTAGCAAGTTGAAACCTTGAAATACAAATCCTAATTCTCTCCTTCTAAATAAAGCTAGATCATCTCCCTTGAGCCTTAAAGGATTTTTACCTTTTATTGTTACTTCTCCTGATGTTGGTTTATCTACTGTTGAAATCATATTTAATAGAGTTGTCTTTCCACTTCCTGATGGTCCCATTATTCCTACAAATTCTCCTTCTTCTATAGTAAAACTTATATTATCCAAGGCACTAAATATTACTTTTTTACCATATACCTTACTTAAGTTCATAACCTCTAAAATCTTCATTTTCACTACTCCCTTCTATGCTGTTAAAGTAATAATCTTAGTTAATACTAATACTCCAAGTAAAACACCTGCTATAATTCTATATACTGCAAAGACTTTCATTGGCTTCTTTTTTAAATAATTAACAAATTTCTTCATAACAATTAAAGCTACTAAAAACGCCACGATAAATCCTACTATTAATGCAATCCATAATGTTGGTGTCATTATAGAATAATCAAATTCAAATAAATCTTTTCCTGTTGACCCTATCATGGCGGGAATCGCTATGAAAAATGAAAATTCTGCTGCTATTGGTGTTGAGAATCCTGCAATCCATCCACCCATTATTGTAGATGCACTTCTTGACATTCCTGGCCACATAGCAAGAAGTTGCAATAATCCCACCTTAATTGCTTGTATAGGCGTTATGTTATCTATATTTTCTACTTTATGATTACTATCTCTAAATCTCTTTTCGATTATTAGTAACAATAATCCACCAATTATAAAGCCTACTATTACAGCTTCTGGTATGAACTTTGATTTTATTTTACTGTAGAATAACACTCCTGCAATCCCCATTGGAATAGATGCTGTAATAACATTTATCCCAAATCTAAATCCTTTCTTTCCCTCTCTTCCTTTAGTAAATATAAACTTAAAAAATTCTATTATACTTTCTTTAATCTTTTTCCAATACAAAACAACTACTGCCATTATTGCTCCAAGTTGAATTACAACTTCAAACATCTTTGCAAATTTTCCTTCAAAACCAATTGCCCATCCAACTAATATCATGTGTCCTGTAGAAGATACAGGTATAAATTCAGTTACTCCCTCTACTATTGCTATTATAATTGCTTTTAATATAAATATTATATCCATGCTTTACCACTCCTTACAAACTAATTATTACCTGTATATAGTTTATAATAATAATTTATAAGGTACTATCTGCAAAGCTTACAGGAGTGTGTCATGAATGTAAGACTTGATAATTTAAATAAAAATAGCAAATAAATAGTTAGACTATCCATTTGCTATTAAGTAGGCATCTTCAGAAAATAGACCAGAACCCTCCTGGTTATTTTTTGAAGATGCCTTACACTTTTATTTTAAATTTTATTGTAACCTTTGCTCCTTCATTAATATTAGACTCTATCTCTACTTCATGGCCTAAATTCTTACATACCTCTTTGGTTATATATAATCCCATGCCCGTAGACTCTCCATATCTACGTCCATTCTCTCCAGTAAAGAATGGGTCAAATACCCTTTTAATATCTTTACTGGGGATTCCTATTCCATCATCAATAACACTTAATTTAATTTCTTTTTCATCTTCGTAAGCTTTTATGATTAATTCTTTTCCCTTATCCTTTGAATACTTTACACCATTAATAATAAGTTGATCTAATACAAATTTTAACCACTTTTCATCGCTATATACTTCAATACCTTCATCTATTTCTACTCTAGGAGCTATTCTATTTTTTATGAAAATCTTCTTTTCTTCATTTACTGCATCAAAAACTAATTTCTTTAAGAGAACCTGATCTACCAAAAAATCTTTTTGGAAACAATCTATTCTTGCATAATGCATTGCCATATTTAAACCTCTATTTAATTTACTAACCTCTTCTTCTATATTCATAGCATTTTTTTCTCCTTCGTAATCTCGAAGTTGCAGTTGTATTACAGAAAGAGGTGTCTTCATTTGATGTACCCACTGATTGATAAAAGTTAAATGGTCATTATGAATCTTGTTACATTTTTGTATTTCAGCTTCATATAAATTATGTTGCTCCTTTAACATCTCAGAAATATTTTGGCTCAAATCCGAATTACCAAGCTCCAATAAAGCATCATTTAGACAAGTTACTCTATTTCTTAACAATCTATATAGTTGTCTATTTTGATAATACCTAAAAGCTAAAAAACATACTAGAATAAATATATTAAACACCAGTATGTAAATAACTTCACCAAATTCTATAAATCCCATAATATTACAATACATAATTGTAAGAGCTAAACTTAATAAATATATAAAAATATACCCTCTATTATCCTTTAAAAATAATTTCATATCATTCCACACTACCAGGTTTTATTTAATCTATAACCTGCTCCTCTTATAGTCTCTATACCATTATCTATTCCTATAACCTGCAGCCTTTTTCTTATTCTACTAATATTTACACTTAAGGTGTTTTCCTCTACAAACTCAATGTCATCCCATATCTTTTCTAAAAGAAAATCTCTACTAACTACCTTAGGATACTTTTCCATAAGATATTCTAGGAGTACACCTTCCCTTTTAGTGATAATTAATCTTTCACCATTAAATTCTATTTCTAACCTTTCTGGGTAAAACTTAAGACTATCAACTTCAACTATTTTTTCCTCTACCTTAGGTGCATAATCTCCATAGGCCCTTCTTATGTGACTTTTTATCTTTGCAATAACAACATCAAAATAAAATGGTTTCGTCATATAATCATCTGCTCCACTCTCTAACGCCATAACCTGGTCCATTCCGCTATCTCTTGCAGATATAAATATTATAGGAATCTTTGATTGTTGTCTTATCTTTTTACACCAATAAAATCCATCAAATTTAGGTAAATTAACATCTAACAACACTAAGTCTGGATCATACTCATTAAAGCCTATCATTATTTTCTCAAAGTCTTCTACTGCTGTTACCTCAAAACCATACTTAGCTATGTATTCTTGTAATAAAGTACTTATTGATAAATCATCTTCTACAATATATATTTTGTATTTCATATGAATTTCTCCCTAATTTAGTATTTTATATCACAATTCAAAGCATCATATATTATTTGCCTAATTTAATTATACTATTTCTCCTTTATTCTTTACACCTTCAAAATACAACTTTCTAGTTCATACATAATCCCCCTTATCCATTTTTAAGTAAATTACCCGTATAACTTTCCTTTACTTTTGCTACTTGCTCTGGTGTACCTTGTGCAACAACATAGCCTCCTCTACTTCCACCTTGTGGTCCTAAATCTATTATCCAATCGGAATTTCTAATTATATCTAAATTGTGTTCAATAATCATAACACTATTCCCTGTATTTCTTATTTTTTCAAGGAGTATTAAAAGATTTTGAGTATCAGAAAAATGTAGTCCAGTTGTAGGTTCATCCAGTATATAAAGAGTTTTTCCCTTTGAATTTGTGCTTAGTTCTTTAGCCAATTTTATCCTTTGTGCTTCACCACCAGATAACGTAAGTGCACTTTGTCCTAATTTTAGATATCCTAATCCCACTTCAGATAAAGTGTTTAAAATATGTGTTAGTTTTATTTGGTCTATAAAAAAATCCAAAGCTTTGGTTACATTCATTTCAAGAACATTATAGATACTTTTACCTTTGTATTTTACTTCAAGAATGTCTTTTTTATATCTTTTACCTTTACAAACAGGACATTGTGTCCAGATATCTGCCATAAATGATACAGGAGTACACTTTCTTCCTTCTCCATGACATACTTCACATTGCCCCTCTTTGCTGTTAAAACTAAATTTATTTGCCTTATATCCTCTTCGCTTCGACTCTTTTGTACAAGCAAACAGGTTTCTGATTTCATCCATAATACCAGTATAGGTGGCAGGATTTGAGCGTGGTGTGCGTCCAATAGGGCTTTGATTTACATGGATAATTTTATCAAAATAATCAGCACCTGATAGTGTATCACAATATCTACTTACATCCTTTTTACCCTCAATTCGACCTTGAATGGCGGGATACAGTGATTTTGAAACAAGGCTACTTTTTCCTGAACCACTAACCCCTGTTACGCAGGTAATTGCTCCAATTGGAAAAGAAATATCAATATTTTTAAGGTTGTTGCATCTTACACCACTTAATTTAATCCAATTACATTTATTAGAAACCACTGACTTTTCTATAGTTACCTGTTTTTTGCCTGAAAGATATTTTCCGGTTTCTGAATTATCATTTTTCATGATTTGTAATGGAGTGCCTTCTGCTACTATTTGTCCACCGTAAGTGCCAGCTCTAGGACCAACATCTATAATATAATCTGCCATACGCATAGTTTCTGCATCATGTTCCACAACAATTACTGTGTTACCATAATCTCTAAGCTCTTTTATAATCTTTATAAGTCTTTCATGGTCTTTTGGATGAAGCCCAGTAGAAGGTTCATCTAGCACATAAAGCATATTATTAATGCCGCTGCCTAACTGTTTTATAAGCCTTAATCTCTGCAATTCACCACCAGACAATGTTGGCACAGAACGATCAAGTGTAAGATAAGAAAGACCAACTTTAATATAATCACATAGCCTTCTATGAAGTTCTTTCAGTATAGAATCTGCTATAGCTAATTGGTAATCTGATAGCATATTAGGAAGCTCTTCAACCCACTCCGTCAACTTACTTATTGTCATTGATGCTGCTTGTGGAAATCGTGTACCTGCAACATCTACCATTCTTCCTTCTTTTGAAAGTCGTTCCCCATAACAACAATCGCAGCTAGATTGCTTCATAAACTCATTTGCAATTCTTTTTGCAGATTCTCCACTGTTCTCGGAAAAAATACGCTTCATACAATTATAAGCACCTTCTACTGGTCTTGTAATATTACCACTTCGTCCGTTACTATTTCTATATGTAAAGGTAACTTCTTTTCTATCAGAACCCCAAATAGCTTGTCTTTGAAAATCTTCTGGCAGCTGATTCCATGGTTTTTCTAAATCAATGTCCATCTCATTTGCAAGTGCCAATATTTCACCTTTCATCCAGTTTGCATTGGGCTTATTTCTAAACTTTCTTAAGTCTCCCCACCAATTTGAAGCTCCATCAAGTATTGATAAATTGGGACGTGATACGATCAAATCAGGGTCAACTTCCATTTTAACACCAAGTCCATCACAAACAGGGCACATGCTTTCAGGATTATTAAAACTGAATACAGCTGGAGTTAATTCAAATAAGATATGGTTACAATGATAACACATTTGTGTTGTTTGAAATAAAAGCTGCTCCTCATTGTCAATTGTTACATAAATTGCTCCTTTACCTATTTCTAATGATTTTTTTACATAGTTTAATAAAATATCATCTGTAGCAATTTTTTCAGGTAGTAAGTATTCATATGATAGACTATTAGCATTAACGGGTGTTATTTTAATTACTGTACCAGAACGAAGTTCTAGTAAGATTTGAATAATCTCATCTACACTAAAAGGAATAATTACGTTTCCACAATCAGGGCAGTATCGTACTCCAATACTTGCAAACAATGTACGTAGGCAATCATACATATCCGTAATTGTTCCTACTGTAGAACGTGGATTGCGCCCAATGTTCTTTTGTGATATTGAGATTGACGGTGGAAGTCCAGATATTCTGTCAAAATCAGGTTTTTCCATTTGTTCATGGAGTGATCGATCATAAGTGGAAAGACTATTCATAAATCGTCTTTGGCTTTCAGCAAATATAGTGTCAAATGCAAGACTAGACTTGCCACTACCACTTACACCAGTAATTACGGTTATCTTATTATAAGGAATTATAACATCTATATTTTTTAGATTGTTTTGTCTTGCACCTTTTACAATAATGCCTTTCGTCTGTTCCACTTTCTGATTTTTCTTTCTCTGAAAAAAGTCCACAGTGTTGGTAGTTTTATTATTATAAGATTTTGAGTATTTCTGAATAATATCCAAACTAGATGACTTTAATGAAACCTCATCATTTGCAATGTTTGTTGCCTTATCATCTAACCACTCCGGCCAATGAGATAACCATTTTGGAACTTTAAAATCTAGAACACGGTCACTTGATGGTATATAAGGTGAAATTTCAATAATGGGTGTATTATCAAAGCAATCTAACCCACTTACTTTAATTCTCCCTAATTTTTTATCAAAGCTAATAATTCGTGCAGTAGTTAATGCAATAGGGTTAGGACGAACTGGAGAACGTGAAGCAAATACACCAGTCCTTGGTGTATTTTCATATGGAGGCTGACATTCCGTTATTCTTCGGTACTTACTTTTATCAAAACGATGAAACCACCAAAAAATTTTTATGTGAGAATAGCCTCTAAGTTTTTCAAAATATAACTCAGCATTATTATTAAATAGTTCAATAAAAAACTCTCCTCTTATCTTTCTAATGTTTCCTATAGAGCATACTTTCCCAGTGGGCACTAAAAGTCTTTGCTCTTCTTTTATAACTGTTACCCGTTCTATATGCTCAGGTTTCCACTCTTGAAATGAATCGAGTCCTTCTGGCAGAGAGCAATCTTTCACTCTATCTTCACAGGGAAAGTATGGTTTAATATCATAAATAAAATCTCCTTGAGAAAAATATGGGCTTTTATCAAAACAGATTATACCAGATTTTTCGTCAGCACTAATTATTTTAACAATTTCATGTGAAAAAGGGATATTGGGCTTTGTGTTTTCAGAGTAGATATTTATTGCATGACTAAATAAGGATAGAAATTTAAGTCCATTTGCATATTCTTTATTGATTACTATTGTGCTTCTATTATCTTGTATTTTCACTTGTCCAATTGGAAAAAAGTCGTAGTAAACTTTACTATCCATGATAAATACACCTCTTTTTAGGCATCTGAAAAGAAATAACAAGTCAAATATACTAGCATACTGACTAGTTATTTCTTAGAAGATGCCTTAATATCTTCTAAGTTGATAATAATCCCTGACACCATGTGAGAGTCAATAAAAAATGAACTAAAAAATCTATCAGTCCATTTGTATATTCGCATTTGTTTCAACAGGAATTTGTATCTCAGTAAGGTATTTATTAGGATCTTCCTCATTCCATGCACCTTTATGACAGACCTGACGGCTAATTCCACTCATTTTATATTGATTATTTTCCTCCAGCCAATGTACAAAAGATGTATAAACAGATAATATATTTTCATAGGGTCCATATACCATTGAACAAGCCACTTTTTCAAATGGCTCTGTTTGCCGAAATATAAAGCCATCTTTATTAACACCTTTTTCTTCTGTTATAATGCATACTTCTACATCAACATCTTTGTCCTTATATTCCTTATCATGATAAATAGCAAAGTTATGATTACTTTCTGAAATATTTAGTTTTTCAGTTTTAATATAATCATATATTTCCTTCCATAGATGTCCTTCATAAAAATAATTAGGGATAGTTTTTCGCAAGGAAAGAACTTGATAGCTAGGAATTGCTTTTAATGTTACATTATAATGAATTGATATTTGTTCGTTATTTATGTCATTCATAGCTGTTCTTATCTTTGCCAATCTTTGCTGCTCTGTGCTTATAATCCCTTGAGTTTCTTGTTCCTTTATTTGAAGCTGTTTTTCAATGTAATCATTCTCCCAATGGCTAAGGGCATGAGCAATTTCTGCAACATTGAAACCAGTATCACGCAAGAATAATATTTTATTTAATATTTGTATTTGTTCTACAGAATACATACGGTATCCGGTATATTTATTAACTTGAGCAGGTTTCAAAAGACCAGTTTCATCATAATATCGCAACATTCTTACAGAAACTTGTGTCAATTTTGAAAACTCTCCGATTTTAAACATTATTCTTCCCCCTCATTTCAAAAACGCCCATTATAACCCAGTATATATTTTGTTTTAATATACTTCAAGCTGTTAAAAATGATATTTGCACTGAAAATAAAGCTTCAAAATTTGTTCTATAATTTATGGTCATGTCAATTCCTTATTAGTATTGAAAATAGTCATCAATCTAATTTCTTGTATAAATTAGATTGATCCACTATCGGTTCAGCAAACATGCTTGACGTACAAAAAGACCGTGTTAGATTTCTCTAATACGGTCTATATATTCGTGGATATATATGGTGAAGACAGCCTATAACACACCTATCTCACTACTACAATTGTTTTGTTTCTTTTGTTGATACTAGAAACTATTTCCGGTCTGAAATCAAGAATCCTGTTTATATCTTTTTAACAAATTCAGATTTTAAGTTCATAGCTCCAAATCCATCAATTTTGCAATCAATATTATGATCTCCATCAACTAAACGTATATTTTTTACTTTTGTACCTATTTTTACGACTAATGAACTTCCTTTTACTTTAAGGTCTTTGATTACTGTTACAGAATCACCATCGTTTAAGACATTTCCATTTGCATCTTTGATAATTTTTTTATCTTCACTATTTTCGGTTTCTAATTCTGAAGTCCACTCATGACTACATTCTGGGCAAACAAAAAGACTTCCATCTTCGTAAGTGTATTCTGAATTACATTTTGGGCAATTTGGCAAATTAGACATAAATTCATTTCCTCCATTTGTTATTGTTAATTATAATATATAATAATTATTTTGAATTTCCTTTTTACAAATTCGTGAGAATAGTAATTACGAACTTGAAGTTTATAAAAAAACATATAAGGAATTCCTTATATGCTATCATATTTTTCTCATATTGACAAACCTTTCTCCAAGACCTCCTTTAAATTCCTTTTTCAACTATATAGTTCATATTTTTTATTTATAATAGCTTATTGAGTTTACTTTCATAGAGAAATGAGCACAGGTATAGGTACTATAGAAGCTTTAACATCCATAGATTTATGTGGATTTTATATGAACTTTATATAATGCAACACTAATGTACTATAAAATTTGAATTGAGAACAGAATAGAAAATCTCCAAATCAAAAACTATGACTGACTTGGTGAAGAAAAGGTAAATTGTCAAATTAATTTCATTCCATATATTTGAATTTTATGGTAATATATTACTATGAAATATAGGAAGAGGTGTTATGCTTTGAAATTATTTAAAAAGAGCATGTCTATTTTTTTAGTGTTTTGTTTTGTATTTTTGGGGTTTATGACCAATGTTAGTGCCAAACCAGAAGAAGTGTCAAATGATAAAAAGATTGAAAAATTAGTAGACCAGTATATGAACGAATTCAACACGCAATATCCCTTTAGTGGCTCAATCTTAATCTCTCATAAAGGAAAGGTTGTATTAAGAAAAGCTTATGGAAAAGCTTATTATGAAAAGAACATCTCAAATACTCCCGATACAAAATATACTCTAGCTTCAGTTACAAAACAATTTGTAGCAGTAGGAATAATGATGTTACAAGAACAAAATAAATTAAATGTAAATGATCCTATCTCAAAGTATATACCAGGCTATCCAAATGGAAATAACATAACAATTCACAATCTATTGACTCATACATCGGGAATAGGTGAATATCTTAACTATAGTTTTATTTTTACCAAAGAAGCTAAAAGACACTATTCCGTAGACGAAATAATCGAACTTTTCAAGAATAAGCCTATTCAATTTAAACCAGGTGAAAAATTTGCTTACTGCAATTCAAACTACGTTTTATTAGGACGCATAATTCAAAACATATCAAATAAACCATGTGAAGATTTTTTAAGAGACAATATATTTAAACCTTTAAAAATGAAAAATACAGGATTTTATTTAGATGCAGCAAATGTAACTAATAAAGCTGAGGGTTATTTGAGAACTGAGGATGGAGTAATAAAATGTTCAGATACAGATGATTTTATGGATTTATCAAGTGCTTATACACCAGGAGGTATGTATTCAACAGTTGATGACTTATACCTGTGGAATAAGGCTTTAAATTCAAATAAGCTTTTGAAAAAAGAATCTCTAGACAAGATTAATACTCCATATACAAAAGACTTGAATTATGGCTATGGCGTAATGGTAAATAACACACATGATAAAAAATGTATATATCATAGTGGCGGATTGCCAGGCGTTGAAAATCATTTCTTTAGATATATAGATGATGATACATGCATAATAATACTTTCAAACCTTCCAAGTGCTGGCTGCCTTTCAATCGAAGATAATTTATATTCAATATTGTATAAAGGAAAATTTGAAACGCCTAAAACCTATACAGAAATAACCCTAGATACAAAGGTTCTTGATTCTTTTACCGGCATGTATGAAGTTGCCCCTGACGATGTTTATAAAGTTACCAGAGAAGGTAACAAACTTTATATTCAAGAAACTGATGATGATAAGTTAAGACTTCATTCATTTTCACAAAACGAATTCTTTTATAAGATTAGAAACGAGGAAGTAGAATTTAAAAATATTGAAAATGAAAAAGCTATGACTTTAGTTACAAAATCAGAAGGTAGAGTCTTTGAATATAAAAGAATAAAATAGTATTAATAGTAAAAATATTAATGAAAATTTAAAATAAAAAGAGTGTCTCATATTAACTAATAAAAGTATGAGATACTTAAGTGTTACTGAGAAAAGTCTACATTATTTATGATATAGTTCTCCTCTCCATTCATAATGCTAAATCTTAATAAGATAGCAAAAACCGTACTGGATTTCTCCGCTACGTATTCATCAGTTTTAATGGTGGAATCCAATCACGGTGGTTGAAATTAACTAATTGCACTGTCCATAGCTAATTTGCAATTAGTTCTTAATTCATCCTGATGAAGTTCAGCCCATACTAAGACCAATCTTGTCTGTTTCTTTATCAATTCTCTAAGCAAATCTTTCAAGCAATATCGTCTTGAACAATATCTTCATCTGTATATTCTCCCCAAGGAACTTTCTTTATTTTTTAAAATATATAAACCCATATAGTGCTGGACATCTATCACCATCTATTCTTACAATGTTTATGCTGCACTTTATATTAAGTTCTTTTTTACAGCATTCAAATAGAAGCTTAATATCTTCATCATAAATTTGTGGTTTACCTTTTATTCTCGCCCTAAGCTTAATATTTCTTATAGCCATTAAAGCAAAACATATAAGAAAAACCATTAACCACACAATATAAAATATTGAATAACTTCTATTTATAGAAATAGCATGGTCCTTTGTTGAATCCATTAACATAGATAATTCTTTATGAGAATTATTTAAAATTCTTGCATTTGTAATATTCATACTTTTGTTTACAATATTTGAAAAGCAGCTTATAATCCAATATATATTTACCGGGCTTTGAGGAAAACACGGAATCAGTAATTTTAAAATTGGTATAAACCAAATATAATAATTCCATCTTGCCCCCAATTTCTTATTAAATAAAATTTTAATTAACAATATCCCAAATATCACTATGCTACTAGCAATGGAAGAATAAATTAAATAAGAAAAAAAACTAGATATTAACATAATAAATTACCTATCTTTCTTGGAATCAAGAATTTGTTTAAGTTCTTCTATATCTTCTATTGATAAATTTTCATCCTCTATAAAATTTAAAAACATTTCTTTAAAGCCCCCATTATATATCCTATCGAGAAAAGATCTGCGTTCTATTTTTACACATTGTTTTTCAGTAAAAATAGGGTAATATTTATATACTCGTCCTTCCTTTTCATACGAAATAATGTTTTTATTTAATAACCTGTTAATCAACGTTTTTATTGTCTTAGGTTTCCACGTAACATCACCGCTTAATTTTTCTATTACATCATTTGCTGTCACAGGGGCATCCGACCATATAATCTTCATAACCTTCCACTCTGTTTCGGCAATTTTTGGTATTTCTTTCATTCTTCTGAACTCCTTATACTTATATTTATATTAATACATCTATATATATTTATTAGAAACTTAATTATAGCGCATTCTAAAATATATCCTCTATCATTTAACAGGATGAAAATTTTCAAATACTTTTCTTACCATGGGCACTACATAATGGCTTCCGCCTCTTTCTTTTACATCCTGAACCATAGCTATTACAAGAAGATCAGGATTATCCGTATTAACTTCCGCAAACCAGCCTAATTCGGTACCATTAACATCATCTTGAGAAAGCTTTATTTCTGCAGTTCCAGTCTTTCCTGCTAAGTTTAATCCTTTAATATAGGCTTGATGTCCAGTGCCTCCAGGATTTTCAACAACCTGAGTTAAATCCTTTAAAATTGTGCTTGCTACCTCTTCTGAAAAAACATTAGTCTTCCACATTTCTGGTTTTTCAGTTCCATTATATTTAAGACATGGTTTTATCATACTGCCACTATTAACAAATGAACTATAAATAACTGCTAAATGAAGAGGATTTAGCAATATTTCACCTTGGCCATATCCACTATCTGCTAGCTGAACTTCATCTTTTATATCTCCATCTGCATCAAACTGAGATTTAGACATTCCATATTCAAAGGGAATTTTTTCACCTAATCCGAACTTTGTTAACTCTGCTTGAAGCGTAACCTTTCCGATATCTAATGCTGTCTGTGCAAAATATATGTTATCAGAATGAATCAAAGCATTTATAAGATTTGTTGGCTGTCCATAATCTTCAACTCTTGTAACAAAATAATTCCCCCAACTTTTATCCTTCTGCCATCTAAGTCCTGAAATATTCTTAGAGATCTCTGCATCAATTTTCTTTGTTTTAAGTCCTACTGCAGCAATTACAGGTTTTAAAACCGACCCTGGACATAAATTGCTTTGAAATCTGTTATACAAAGGCTTTTTCTTATCTTCATTTAAGCTTTTCCACAAATCTTGTGACATTCCCAGGACAAAATCATTAGGATTATATGAAGGAGTACTAACAAGTGCAAGCACTTGACCAGTTTTTGGATTCATTGCTACTGCGGTTCCTGCATCTTTGCTTAATTCATCATAAAGAAGACTCTGCATATCAGCATCTATAGTTAACTTTAAATCTTTACCATCTTGCATCGCTTTACTAATTAAAGACTTTTTCTTTTTATTATTTTTATCTACTACATATATTTCATATCCATTTTTTCCTCTAAGTGTTTTTTCGTATATTTTTTCCAAGCCAGTTTCTCCTATTATGTCATTCTTTTTATAGCCTTCCTCCTTATTTTTTTCAATTTCCTCTACACTTATTGTTTGAATATATCCGACTAGATGTGCAGCTTTCTCTTTTAACGGATATACTCTTGCTTTCTTATTATTTACCATTACTCCTGGTATTTTTAAAAGTAAACTTATTTTTTCTGTATCATCCTGAGATATTGTTTTAATAGGAATAAACATATCCGGTTTTACATATGAAGCTGACAGCTTTTTATTAATATCTTCTACGGTGACTTGTAGTATTCTTGAAATATCTTCCTTTGATTTGTCTATATCATTACCAAGCTTTCCTGGTATAATACCTATTTCAGTTGCTGTGCCCTCTAATGCTAAGGATTTATCATTTTTATCCTTTATTTCACCCCTTTTAGCATACAAAGTAGCTACACGTATCTTATCTTCATTCTCAAGTTCAGGGAAAATCATCTTGCTACTCCATATAATTTTCCATGTTTTATTCTTGTTATCTCTCGTTAATTGACCGGTATTAGGAAAAGTTAATTTACCTGCTACAGTATCCATTGTAACCTCGAAATTAATACTCTTTATATCTGCATCATATTTATTTTTTTCTAAATTCTTAATTTTAACATCAATTTCTTTTAATTCAATTCCACTATAAATGTTTGTATAACGCTGAACAAAATCTACTTCACTAATTTTTTTTCTACTTTCCTCATCTATCATATTGTACATTAATGTAAAGTCTTTTTTCTTCCATGCATTCGCATACCTACTAAAGGCTTCTTGAGATGAAATAGTTTTAGTTTTATTCCACCATAGGAATGCTATGCCTGATACCAGAATAGTTATCACTAAAATAAATAATACTAGTTTTTTAGATCTATAAAACTTACCATTAAAAAATTTGTTTTTCATTTAATAAATACCTCTTTTTAAAAAAGTTCTTTTAATATTCCATCTAATTTAATATAACATTTACTCACTTTTTATAGATTACAATTATAATCTATAAAAAGATTACTACTGTAATTTATAAATGTCAACTCTTTTTTATACTTAGATACGAAGACAGTACTAGATCTTTATTAAATCACTAATAATAACAAACAATTGGATTACCTTCTTCAATATTATTGAATATTGTCTTTGCTAAATAGTATGGTGCATTTATACAACCATGAGAACCATTTGTCTTATATATATTTCCTCCGAACTCACTTCTCCAGCTTGCATTATGAATTCCAATTCCTCCATTAAACGGCATCCAAAAATCAACAGGAGAACTGTATCCCTGACCTCTTAGGATAGTATTTGTTTGTTTATATTTTAACCTATAAATACCTTCAGGTGTTGAATGATTACTGCTTACGTTGCCTGTAACAACATCTCCGTGCACTATTAACGAACCATTTTTATAAACCCATAAATGTTGTTTTGTCATATCTATTTCTACATAGGTACTCCCAATATCATTCTTATCCTGAGATAATGCAGTTTGAATGTATGTTGGTTCTTTTGTTATAGTTTGTCCTTCTTTAATGGCTGCATTTAAATCTTGTATTTCTTTATCAGTATCAATCGACCAGCCGTAATCACCACCACCAATATCTATTGTTCTTTCTGAAGATGTAACAAAATTTCTTGTCTTACCAATTGTATTATACTTATTAAAAAGTATATCTATATAACTTTTTACTTTTCCCTCATCAAACATAACTTCAAGATTTTCATTAACTTCAAGCCACTTATTTATTATAGAACCATCTATGGTTTCTTTACGTTCTCCAAAAGTATAGGTAATTTTTGAAGATACATATTTGTTAAGAATGTTTTTAATCTCCAAGACTCTCGGAGATTTTGAAGTATATTTGGGGTGGACATAGCAATTAATTAATTCCAAGTCTATTGTATTTTCCTCATTAAATATTGCCTTTGCCACATGGTCATATAAAATATCTTTATTCACCTTATTTCCATTTACTTCATCTACAATTGCATATCCTTTATCTGTATACTTGAAGCTAGGATTTTTAGGTTCTATTATATTTTCACTTTTAAAACAAGAGAGCCCCTCTACTCTTTCTTTTAATAGTTTCTTATCATATGAAACTCCATCTTTCATTTTAAAATCCTTTGTATTAAAAAATGCCGAAATCCATTTAAAAGGATCCTGTCTATCTTTAAAATTCTTATATTGCCCACCTGAATCATACTTTAAATTAATATCAAGCGATCTAATTTGTTCGCTTTTGCCATCTCGCTCTTTTAGATTCAACTTATATACCTGCAGCTTAGATGCCATTTGTTCTTTTACTTCCTCTACAGTTTTACCCGAAACATTAACGCAATTAATTTCAGAACCAAAATAAAAATGATTCATGAAATATACTGCCATCCCAAAATATATAACAAGTAAAGTGCAAAAAGAAATTATAATACCTATAACAATTTTATTACGTTTATTTTTTTCTTTTCCCGTGATACCCATCCCCTTTATAATCACAATAAAAATTTAAAGTTAATACTTTATTTTTAAGATTAATGAATTTTATATAAATAAAGCATACATTTCATTTTATGTGGCAAGGTTCATACTTAAAACAGTTATTATTAATATTCTTCGAAAATTATTTTTTATGATTAGAACCATATTAATAAAAAAACTATAGCGTACTTTTACCAACACATAAAACAACCCTCCAAGCTCAAAAACGAGAGCTTGAAGGGTATTATTAATGTAATAGTCCAATTTTAATAAAAACCACACTTACTTATGATATGATTCTCTGTATCACTGTTAAGTGCGGTCTTTTTATTTAACTGGTAATTTAACTTCAAATATAGTTCTCTTATTATCACTATAAGCTGATATCATTCCTTGGTGTAGTTCTATAATATTTTTTGTTATAGCTAGACCTAATCCAGATCCACCTATCTTGCTATTTCTTGATTTTTCTACTCTATAAAATCTATCAAATATATGTGGTAAATCTATTGATGATATTGATTGACCATAATTTACAACTTGAATTACTGCCATATTCCCTTCAATTTTTGTTGCTACATCAACATAATAACCATCTTGCCCATACTTAATTGCATTAGATAATAAATTTTCGAATGCTCTCACTAATTTCCCTGCATCTGCATTTACTATTAACTTATCATCTGAAAAATTAATTCTTGACTGCATCTTTACACTCTTAAATTGATATTCAAAATAAGCAATTACTTGACCTAATAATTCCACTAAATTAATATCGACTTTATCTAGATTAATAGTGTTATTTTGCATTTTAGTAAGTTCAAATAAATCATTTATAAGTAAATTTAAACTCT
>CAZKOJ010000099.1:0-16341 GCA_964554365.1 uncultured Clostridium sp.
AAGGTAGTGAGAGACTTCTTAGATGAAAATGGATTCCTTGAAATGGAGACACCAATACTTGGAAAGAGTACGCCAGAAGGAGCTAGAGACTATCTTGTTCCAAGTAGGAATTATAAAGAAAAGTTTTATGCATTACCTCAATCACCTCAGTTATTTAAGCAGCTTTTAATGATATCAGGTTATGATAGGTATTTCCAAATAGCAAAATGTTTTAGAGATGAAGATTTAAGAGCAAATAGACAACCAGAATTTACTCAAATAGATATGGAACTATCTTTTGTAGAAGAGGATGACGTTATAGAGTTAAATGAAAGATTAATTAAGAAGGTATTTAAAGAAGTTGCAGGAATAGATGTTAAGCTTCCAATAGAAAGAATGCCTTATAAAATAGCTATGGAAAAATACGGAAGTGATAAGCCAGATTTAAGATTTGGCATGGAAATAAATGATTTAAGTGAAACAGTTAAAAGTGTAGATTTTAAAGTATTCCAGGATGCATTAGCAAATGGTGGATCAGTAAGAGCTATAAAAGCTGAAAATTGTGCTTCTATGGGAAGAAAACAAATTGATAAATTAGTTGAATTTATAAAAACTTATGGAGCTAAAGGTCTTGCTTGGGTAGCTTATAAAGAGGATGGAGTAAAATCTTCTGTAGCTAAGTTTGTAAATGAAGACCAAACTAAAGCTATACTTGATAAAATTGAAGCTAAAACTGGAGACTTAGTACTTATAGTGGCAGATAGAAATAGTGTTGTATTCCAAAGTTTAGGGGCTTTAAGGCTTCATATGGCTAAAGAATTAGGAATACTAGAAAATAAAAATGAGTTTAGATTTGTATGGGTAACTGAATTCCCTCTACTTTCATATAATGAAGAAGAAGAAAGATTCCAAGCTGAACATCATCCATTTACAGCTCCTATGGATGAAGATATTAAGTACTTGGAAAGTGACCCAGGAAGAGTTAGAGCTAAAGCTTATGATATTGTATTAAATGGAGAAGAATTAGGTGGAGGAAGTATAAGAATACATGATATAAAAATTCAAGAAAAAATGCTTGAATTTTTAGGCTTTACAAAGGAACGTGCTTGGGAAAGTTTTGGATTTTTACTTGAAGCATTCAAATTTGGAGCACCACCACATGGCGGGCTTGCATATGGATTTGATAGAATGATTATGTTCCTTGCAGGAACAGAAAATATAAAGGATGTTATTGCATTCCCTAAAAATCAAAATGCGTTCTGTCCTTTAACAGAAGCTCCAAATGTGGTAGATGAAGCACAATTAAAAGAAATTGGTATAAGAACCAATTAATTTAATAAAATGACGAAATTTCAATAATTACAAGTAAATTCTGAAAAATACGAAATGATACATTTATTAAAAATGTAGTATAATATTATAAGAACATAATTAAATATGAAAATTCCTACCCTGTACGTGTAATGAGTTCATATTGACCCAACATTTTTGGAAGAGGGAATCGGACTCTTTTGTGGAATGATACTTGGACTTTAAAAGCCGAGAACAGGAACCAAAAAGGAAATGCCCACCTGCGAAAGCGGGTTCAAGGATAACTCAAGAAACGGCATGGCGGGAATTTTTTTTGTTATTTCAGGTGTAAATAAATGAATAGGAGATTAAACTAGGGGGATAAAACATGAAAAAGGGGTATGTATATATTATTTTATCAGCCATTATGTTTAGTACCATGGAAATAGCAGGTAAAATAGTAGCAACTGAAATTAATCCTTTTGAACTAAATTTCTTAAGATTTCTTATAGGTGGAATAATGCTGTTGCCTTTTGCGTTAAAAGATTTAAAGAGAAGAGAAATAAAGCTTAATAGAAATGATTTTCTATACTTTATGGTAACTGGATTCTTATGTGTAGTGATAAGTATGTCTTTTTTTCAATTAGCAATAGTACACACTAAAGCTTCTACTGTGGCAATAGTGTTCAGTACTAATCCTGTATTTACAATTCCATTTGCATATTTCATTTTAAAAGAAAATATAAGTAAAAACACTATTGTATCTTTATTTGTAAGCCTTTTAGGTATAGGTTGTATATTAAATCCTTTTAATATGAATGCAGACATTAAAGGTATAGTATTGGCTATATTAGCGGCTGTTACATTTTCACTATATAGTGTAATAGGAAAAACAAAATCAGCTAAGTATGGAAGTATAACTTTAAACTGTCTAACTTTTTTTATGGGCGATTTTATAATGCTTATATTTATCTTTGTTTCAAATATACCAGAAATAATAAAAATAAATGCTTTACATGGATTATCTTTATTTTCAAATATACCTATAGCATATGGTATAAATTCTACTAATATTTTTATTTTAATTTACCTTGGAGTTGTAGTTACTGGTTTTGGTTATTTATTTTATTTTTTTGCCATGGATGAAACTTCTACAACTATAGCTTCTATTGTATTTTTTATAAAACCTGCATTAGCACCTATACTATCGCTAATAATATTAAAAGAAAAGATACCTTTCAATGTAGTACTCGGTATTATATTTATTTTAATAGCCTCGTATATAACATTTAGAGGAAAAAGTAATGCGGAAAAAAAGGAAAAAAATTTAATGGCTTAATTCTCACATAATATAAGTATTAAACCATTAAATTTATTTTTTCAAAGCTTTTTCGGTAATTTGTACCATATAAAGACTATATTTTTTGTTTTTAGATAGTTTTTTATCTATACTACTTAATAGTAAAAAAGATACAGTAAGAAATATCAATCCTAAAAGAGAAGACAAGAGTTCATAATTTTTAAAACCCAATTTAGGGAAGATAATGTATCCTATTATAATGCCTACAATAGTCATTAATATTGGAAGTCCATAGGTCCAAATAGCCATTTTAAAAAAGGATTTAGTATCAAGAGAAACTTGAACTCTATCACCTACAGAGGCATTTAAAGTGTTTTTTATATCTACTACGGAATTAAGAGAAGAGCATCCACTTTTGCAATGAGCACAGCTGTCTCCACATCCAGATTTTCGTTTAAACATTATTGAAGCAGAATCATCCTTCACAAATTTCACATATCCTTCTTCTAACAATGGGATCACCTCTAATCGAAATAATTGTTTAATAATAATATTATTAAACGTTAGATTATATTTTAGTGAAAATAGAAGAAATAAATTATAATTTATTTCTCAAAACACACAAAGACTCATTTATTTCTTCACGTGGAAGATTACTATTTTTTAGTTGTTCATCTTCTTTAAGAAGGAGATTTTCATAAAAATGTATACCTTTTTCTACAATATTTTGATTAAAATCATTGAGTTCTAAGATTTCGTAAAGCACATCTTCTGCTTTATCATATTTATTTATTTTAATATAATAATCCATAATTTTATTTTGTAGGGAAAAAGGTATTTTATACTGACAAACTTTTTCTATAATAGGATCTATATCACAAAAATAGTCTTGTAAATCACAATTATTATCTTTATCTACATAGGCTTCTAAAAAAAGATTTAAGGATTTTAGGTTCATATAAAAAGATTCATCAAGATTATTTTGATTTTCAAAAACATTGGCTTCTTCCTCTAAAAGCTTTGCCATCATGATACATTTATCCGCGTTTATTGTACCGTCTGTTTTTATCATATCCATTAAATTTTCATCAGAAAAAGAATTGAAAAATTTAGAGCTAAGTCTAAATATCTCTTTAAAAGTATCTTCAATTAAACTTAGTGCTTCCTCATTTTTGCCTTCTTGTCTATATTTTAGGATTTTATCCATACATTCATTAAATTTCACTACTAGTTCAGATGTTAAATTTCTTTTTAACATATTGTCACCCCCAAAAGTTATAAAATCAATAGTTTATAGGAATATCAAGTATTATTATATAACAAAATTCTAAAAATTAATATATATTTAAAAATCAATTATATAACTGAAAAATGAAAAGTGAAAAAACCATAAAAGCATAAAATCATAATTAATAATCAAGTTATTTTATAGTTTTAGAATTATATTATAGTTAAATGTAAATATTAAGGTATGTATTAGCATAAATGAAGTTTACAGTCAAAAATAATTTAAATATAAACTGTGAAACATGATAAATTTAGTTTGCATAATGAATAACGACGTGATATTATATGAATATAACTACATATGGTTTTTAAAACTACTATAGAAATTATAAGAAATGGAGTGTTGATATATGTATAATGAATTTAAGTTCTATACTAAACAAGAAGAAATTGCTAATGCTATTACGCATGGAATAGGAGCAATGCTAGCTATGGCAGCATTGGTATTTCTTATTTTATTTGCTAGTAAATATGGTGATGGGTGGTATGTAGTTAGTTATACTATTTATGGTGTATGCATGTTTATTATGTATTTAGAATCAACATTGTATCATAGTATAACTAATAAAAAATTCAAAAAACTTTTTAGAATATTTGATCATTGTTCAATATACCTTTTAATAGCAGGTACTTACACACCATTTACGCTAACAGTACTTAGAGGAAAAATAGGATGGATAATGTTTTCAGTTATATGGATATTAGCTATCATAGGAATTGTTATGAAGATATTTTGGATAGGAAAATATGAACTACTTTCTACGGGAGTTTATATTTTTATGGGATGGATTATAGTTTTGGCAATAAAAAGCTTAATTGTTCTTGTACCTTATAATGGTATAATTTTGCTAGTGGCAGGAGGAATATTATATACTATTGGAGCATTTCTATATATATTTAATAAAATACCATATAATCATGCTATATGGCATATATTTGTCATAGGGGGAAGTGCATGTCATTTTTTCTGTATACTATTCTATCTATTACCTATAAAATAGAATATAGTAAGGGATAAACCCTTACTATATGAGATTATTTGAAATATTTACTACAAAGTCTTGTACGTTTGTAACTATTGAAGTAACTTCTAGACTTCCTCTATCTCTTAATTTATTTACTCCAAATTCCGATATGTCTACAGTATATATGTATACTGGCCTTATGTTATCATCTTCTACCTTATACATAGGAGTCATATTTCCAGTAGCAATAGTATGAAGTTGAGTTGCCATACATATAACTGTAGTTGCTTTTTTGCAGTGTACTCTCATTGCATCTTGTGCTTGGTAAACATCAGAAAAAACAGGAGGAAGAGGTCCGTCATCTCTTATAGAGCCTGCTAAAACAAGGGGTGTTTGATTTTTTATACAGGCATGAATTACACCATCACTAATGGACTGTTCCTCTACAAACTTTTGGAGTGACCCAGCACGTCGTGCTTTATTAATAATGTCTATGTGATTATAATGTCCATTAAGAGTTGAAAGTTGAGTATATATATTTTGACCAAGAGCTGTTCTAAGAAGAGAACCTTCTAAATCATGTGTAGCAAGTGCATTGCCAGCAAATAAAGCATGAACATAACCTGCGTTTATAAGTGATGCCATAGCATTTTTAGAATCATGATCGAAAACTACAGCAGGACCTAAAACCCACAATATGTAACCATTGTCTCTTTCATAGCGCAATAATTCATACAGACTATCATAATCTTTAGAATATGAACTTTCCCTTGTTCTTCCGGACCTAAAAGAAAAAGCCTGATCAGTATTTTTCTCATATCCAAAACAATCTACATGCACATATATACCATCTTCTGCACATTCTGTTCTTCCTAAGATCACCATATCCCCTATATTTAAGTTTCTAAATTCTTTTATTTGAAGTTTATTATGTTCTGTTATAACTACAACACAATCCATACGACTTTCAGAAGCTAAAATCCATTTCCCGTTAATTTTAAAGTACTCAGGATATATAGAGGTTGCATGATAGTTATCAGGAGCAACACCTTTTATTGTTACTTTTTCATAAATTACATTTGGTGCTGAAATAAAATTTTCTTTTTCAAAATCAGGTAATTGATATTTAGGTAATTTAAAGCTCATAATACTACCTCCGTACGCATTATAATTATATTAAAATAGTAAGTATATTATATCAGAAAGGTGCATTTAATGCTAATACATGTAAAGTTTATGCTAAAATATAATTTTTAAACTGTATTTATAGTGTTATTTTTTACAAGTTGTTATCCAGGGTGGTGACATCGGATAAATAACAGTTTAGTAAGGGGGATTCTATATTTTAGTACAATCATATCAATTTATATAAGCATATAGTTATATAAAGTATAAATTCTTCTAATTTTTAATTATATATAAAATTTGATATAATTTATTACAAATATACCAAAGGGGCATGGAGGATTATAAATGAATAATAATGAAGTAGCAAACCTAAAACTTGAAGGTTATTTAAAGCAAAAACAGGAGGATTATTTTTCAGTTAGAATATTAAGCAGGGCTGGAAATATGACATCAGATCAACTTGAAAATATTTCAAATATAGCTAAAAAGTATGGCAAATCATATATTGGATTTACTAGTAGGATGTGCATTGAAATTCCCTGGATAAAATTCGAAAATATAGATAAAGTAAAACATGAATTGGAATCATTTGGGCTTAAAACAGGTGGTACAGGAAAAAGAGTAAGACCTCTAGTGTCCTGTAAAGGAACTGTATGTACACATGGATTAATAGATACCCAAAAAATTTGTGGTAAGTTACATGATGAGTTCTTTGCAGCAGAGCTGCCTTCAAAATTCAAAATTGGAATAGCTGGATGCCCAAATAATTGTGTAAAGGCAAATTTAAACGATATTGGACTTATGGGTCAAAGTCAGCCTAAATATGATAATAATAAATGTGTTGGGTGTGGATTGTGTATAGCAGGATGTAAATCTGATGCTATAAGTAAAATAGAAGATAAAGTAAGTTTGGATTTTAATAAATGTTTAAATTGTGGAGAATGCATAAAAGTATGTCCGAGGGAAGCCATAACTTGTGAAAAACAAGGTGTATCAATATTTTTAGGTGGAAAGTTTGGCAGAAGATATAGATTGGCAAATAGGATGGAAGGGATATTCCATACGGATGAAGTAGAAAATATTATACGTAGCATTTTAAAATATTACAAAAATAATGGGAAAAGCGGAGAAAGATTTTCTAATACTATAGAAAGAATAGGATGGAAAAAAGTACAGGATGAAATATTTAGGAGCCTTTAAGGCTCCTTTTGTTTAGAATAAAAACTATTTACCGGGAAAACCTAATAGTAGAAAGGAGAGATGAATATGGAGAACAAAATGAAAACAACTAATAATAATAAAAAAGAAGATGGTAAATTTAGTAAAAAACATGTAAATCATAATCCAAATGATGAAAGCTCAAGAGCCAAATTTGGGTCTAAGGTAGAGAAAAATTTAGATTAAAACATATGAATTTTTTAAAGAAAAGGAGAATATGTATGGAAAACAACAATAACGAACCTAAAAAATGGTCTAAAGATCCTAATAGTGCTAAGTATCATTCAAGAAGTGCTGAATTTAAAGCACAGCAAGAAGTTAATAAAAACAGTAAGGTAAAATTTCAACAAGATAAGTCTTAATATTAGTTGAACTGATTAAGGAATATAAATCAAATTATCCAATCTAGTATAAAATAAGGATGTTAGTGATGTTTAGTTAAGGGATAAAGAATAAAATTATATATGCTAGGAAAAACTAATTTGAAGGCTAGGAGGTAGATTTGTTATGAATTTAGATACTGTAGATATTATAAAGAAAAGATTATTGGATGCACAAGAAAGTGTAAGAGACTATCAGATGTTTTCTTATAAAATCGATGATCCTGAAGTTACATCGGCATTTAAAGAATTTGCTGAAGAATCAGCCATGCAAGCTAAAAAACTTCAAGAGTTATTAGCTAAATATGAAGATATCAGATAAATACTATATGTGTGTTGACATACTGACAAATGTAAATAGTTAAATAGTGGCAGCTTGTACTAATCAGCTGCTTATTTTTTAGTATAAATTTTTATGAGATACTTAAACTATCTATAGAAAGTTTAATAATGCTGTAGAAAACGGAGGTGACTAAATGTGGATATTGAAAGATTACAAGAAATAATGAATTCACCAGCTAATATACAAGTATTATACGAAAGTCATCCTATATGGATAGATGGTCTAGATACAGAAGAACAAATGGCTAAAATAAAAATATTAGAGTCTAAGGAAAAAAAATATGTTCCTGTGGATGATTTAGTAGATACAGGGAAAATAATAAATATAAAAAGGTAAGGGTGATTCAGCTATGGGAAGATGGAGAAATAAAGGTGTTCATGAAAAAACCATGGAAAAAACTAAAGATTTATTGGATAAAGGTGTAGGAATGGGGGAAATAAAACAGAGAACTGGATTAGATGAAGAGAATGTTATAAAAGCAAAGGAAAAGATGGAGGGAAGAAGATAAGATGAAAGATGAAGTGAACCATACAAAGGAAAAAGCAAAGGAAATGATGATAAAAGGCATGAGTTGGGATGAAATAAGACTAGAAACCAGATTAAGGGAAAAAGACTTAAAGAGGATTCAGAAAGATATAACAAATAAATTTTAGTAAAGTCATAAAATAAGGTGATTTAATGTACTATTCACAACCATAGAGTTATAATTTTCTTTGGGGGTGAATGAGTTGCTAAAAAGGGATACAAGAGTACAAATAGTAATTTTACAGGATGGAAAGTACTTACTTTTAAAGCACTATGCTAAGAAAGAAAATATGTATTTTTGGGCTTTACCAGGAGGTGGCCGTGAAAAAGGTGAAAGCGAAGAAGAAACGGCAATAAGGGAAGCATTTGAAGAAACAGGAATGAAAATAAAATTGCTTCCAATAAAGTTAGAAGACACACCTCATATAGAAAATTCTATTTATAATAGAATTGTTACATTTGTAGCTTATCCCGTGGAAGGTGAGGCTAAAGTAGGATATGATCCAGAACCAGAAATGAGGGAGCTATACGAAATTGTAGACTTAAGATGGCAGGATTTTAATAATGATAATGGTGTAGATGAAATCACTTTGAAAGATATAGTACCTATAAGACATAAATTTAATGAAGATAAAAAATTAGGACTGTTTTAAATAAGTTTTTGCTATTTAATATAAAATCAAATAGAGAGGTGAATTCCAATGACTATAAAAGGTAATTTGACGAATAAACAAACAGCAGCCCTTGGCGTAGATAAGGAAGATAATGGACAAAATTTATATGAAGAAGACAGAAAAAAAAGACAAAGAAAAAATGATAATATAAAACCTCGTTAAAAATAGGAGATGCAGCTAAGGTTAAAGAAAAACAAGAATGTATAAGAAATTATTCAAAGTACAAATTTTGATCAGAGGGATATAATAACTATAAAAAATGAGAATATATAATTAAAAGGGGGGTTTTAAGCCGTCCTTTTATTTATACTTAAGCTATATAGTTTTTACTTATTTTGTTAATAAGTTTTACCATATAAAAGGGTTAAGTAAATAATTTTTTAGTAATTTTTATAGCCAATTCATAAGAAACTCCGTAAGACATCATCATTCCTATGATATTAGGATTATTACTTTAGTTAAATTATTTTAATTTAAGAATTTGTATTACACAATTCAGAGATTTTCTAGTAATGTCTTCTATAGAGTAATTTCCATTGTTTAAACACCAATCATAAATGATTCCATGAGAAAGTCTTATTAGATAATTTATAGCATCTTTACATTCCAGATCTTGTGTTATCTCGTTTTTTATTTGACCTCTACATATAATTTCACTCAGCAGTTCCTGAAGTAAAATATTCTTACAATCAATAAGTTTATTTCCATAATCTAGTTGACTTTTATAAACTTGTTTTACTATATCTAACCCTTTTTCCTCTGCATATTTTACATGGAAACAGATAACTTCTACTATTTCATCTAAAGTGCTAGTTGTAGGGGTTTCTTTTACATTATTTAAAAAGCACTCATATTCTTCTTTATATAAGGCTATAATCACATCTTCCTTTGCATTAAAGTGATGATAAAAGGTACCCTTAGAAACTTGAGCATGTTTACAAATTTCATCTATAGGCACGTTATCATAACCATATTTACCTATTAATTCTATAGCTATATTATAAATTTTATTTTTTGTTTCCATTGCTTGAATTTTTCGTTTGTTTAATTCTTTGTTAGTCAATTGAAGTCACTCCTTTAAATTACTATAATTAAAAAAATATATATACATTATATAATAATAACTTAAAATATCAAAAAATATAATACACATATAAATTTATAAAAATATTTACAAAATGTGAAATAGTTTGCATGCTAATTATTAGCATGTTATAATGACTATAGTCGGTGACTGCAGTCAATGAAATTAAATGATTTCTAAACTTTTTATAAGGAGGGTAATGGACATGGAGGAATTAAAAGGTTTTACTGAAGAAAAAATAACTAAAATAGACCAAATCATTGATAAGCACAAAGAAAAACATGGTGGACTAATACCTATGCTAGAAGAAGTACAAACGTTAATGGGCTATATACCAGTCTCACTTCAGGAAAGAATTTCTACAAAAACTGGTATTCCATCAAACACAATTTATGGAGTAGTATCGTTCTATTCATTTTTTGCTATGGAACCTAGAGGAAGGCATAGAATACAAGTATGTTTAGGAACTGCTTGTTATGTTAAAGGGGCAAAAGAAATTGCAGATAAGATAGAAAAAGAATTTAACATAAAATCAGGGGAAAGCTCAAAGGATGGAAGATTTACTTATGAAACTACTAGATGTTTTGGTGCTTGTGGATTAGGTCCTGTTATAGTAGTTGATGGAAAGGTTTACGGAAAAGTAGAACTTGATAAGGTTATGGATATTCTAAATGAATATAAATAGTTTGCAATGAATAAAAAGAGGAGGGGTGTATATGTCAAAGAAAACAATAACTGATTTAGAGAATATACAAAAAGAGACATTAGAAAAAATGAGATTAAAAAGAGTTAGAATAAGTGTACACATGGGAACTTGTGGTATAGCGTCAGGAGCTAGAGAGATTTTAGCTGTATTAAGGGAAGAGATAAAAAAGGCTAGTGTAAAGTATGTAGATGTAAAAACTACAGGATGTATGGGTATATGTTCAAAAGAACCATTAATTACAGTGGAGGTTTGTGGACAAGAACCTATAATTTACGAATATATGAATGACAAAAAGATGTCAGAAGTATTTAAGCAACACATATTAAGCGGAAAAGTTATAAAAAAATATGCTTTTGTCAGAGGAAAAGAATATCAAATAAAAGATAGAATAAAAAGTGGTGGAGCGTTACAAGGTGAAGAAGTTTTAGATCAAAGTATAGTGGGTATAGAAAATATTCCTTTCTTTAGACTTCAAGAACCAAGAGTAATGAGAAATAGAGGATTAATAGATCCTAATAATATAAATGAGTATATTGCTAGAGATGGTTATAAAGCTACTATTAAGGCTTTAAAAGATATGTCATCTGAAAGTATTATAAAAGAAGTATTAGATTCAGGTATTAGAGGAAGAGGTGGAGCTGGATTTCCTACTGGACTAAAATGGAAATTTGCTGCTAAGACAGTCGGAGACATAAAATATGTTTTATGTAATGCAGATGAGGGAGATCCAGGCGCATACATGGATAGAAGTGTTTTAGAAGGGGATCCACACGCAGTAATAGAAGGTATGATAATCGCAGCAAAGGCTATAGGATCACATATGGGATATATCTATTGTAGAGCAGAATATCCTTTAGCTGTAGAAACTTTAAATAAAGCCATAAATTCAGCTAGAGCTTACGGACTTTTAGGAGAAGATATCCTAGGAACAGGATTTAATTTTGACTTAGAAGTTTATGAAGGTGCTGGAGCATTTGTATGTGGAGAAGAAACTGCTTTAATGAGGTCCATAGAAGGAAAGAGAGGAAACCCAAGACCAAGACCACCATTCCCTGCAGAGCATGGATTATGGGAAAAGCCAACTATATTAAACAATGTAGAAACTCTAGCTAACATTCCTCAAATAATTTTAAAGGGCAGTCAGTGGTTTTCAAGTATAGGTACAGAAAAAAGTAAGGGAACAAAAGTATTCTCTATTACAGGTGATATAAACAATGTAGGTTGTGTAGAAATACCTATAGGAACAACCATAGGTACTGTTATAAATGAAATAGGTGGAGGAGTGTGTGGTGGTAAGAAATTTAAAGCTGCACAATTGGGAGGTCCCTCAGGAGGGTGTATACCTATAGAACACTTGGGCGCACCTTTAGACTATGAGAATCTTAAAGAACTAGGAAGTATAATGGGTTCTGGTGGATTAATAGTAATGAATGAAGAAAAATCAGCTGTGGATATAGCACGTTTCTTCATGGATTTCTGTGCTAGTGAATCTTGTGGAAAATGTATACCTTGCCGTGAGGGTACAAAGCAAATGTTAAAGATATTAAACAATATATGCATAGGTAATGGACAAGAGGGAGATATTGAAAAGCTTGAGGAGTTAGCTGATGTAGTTCAGAATACAGCTCTTTGTGCTTTAGGACAAACTTCGCCAAATCCAATTTTAAGTACTATTCGTTATTTTAGACATGAGTATGAAGATACAATTAAAAATAAAAAACTGTCTGTCAAGTAAACGTTATCAATCGTATGTAAAGTGAGAAAATGAAAACTATAAGGGGGATATAGATGATTTTAACTAAGTCTTTAGATTATGAAGAAATAATAAAAAATTTAGATAAGGAAAAAGATGTCATAGCTATTATAGGTTGTAATACATGTATCCGTGTTTCAGGAGCTGGTGGCCCAGAAAAATTAAAAGAGCTTGCTGTGAAATTAAGAAGTGATGGATATAAGGTAAAGGAAGGATTTATGCTTCCTATAGCTTGTATGGAACCATATTTATTTACAGCCAAGCTAGCTAATGGAGTAAACATAATAATTTCACTCTCCTGTTCTGCAGGATTTTCAAATATGAAAAGAAACTTTTTAGAAATAAAGGTCATAGAAACTGTAAAGGATATGGGACTTATGGTGGCAGATGCTAATAAAGGAATACTAAAACTTGTAAGTCCATATGAGAAATATAAAGATAAAGCAGGCAGTGAATATGTAATAGGCTCTGATGCAAAAGAGCTTCTTGGAGAAAACCTGCCAATGGATATGGAGGTGTAATAAATGATTATATCACTACGTTCTTTAAGTTATGAAGAACTTAAAAATAAATTATCAAAAGAGGATAAAATAATACTTTGGAGTTGTAACACTTGCATAAAGTTCTGCGGCATTGGTGGTTTTGATAAGCTTGTGGCTTTAGAAAAATTATTAGAATCCGATGGGTATAATGTAATAGGTAAGGAACTTATAAGTATAGGATGTATGTATAGCCTTGCAGAGCAACATAAAAATGATCCTAAAAAGGAAGAGCTATTTAAAGAAGCTACAGCAATTATAACTCTTACCTGTGAAGATGGATATATAAATGCTGCTAATGTGTTTAAGGATAAAAAAGTTATAGCAATTTCTAAAACTTTAGGTATTGGAAATTTCTCTATGGATAGAGGTCCAGTACTTACTCATCCTTTTGAAAGTACTGGCTTAGAGTCAAGTAATCAAGGATATACTTTCCCCGAACTTTCAAGTAAGCTTAATCTGTACCCTACATTTTTCGATGCAGAGGCCACTGCAAAAGAAAATGAAGATGAACTTGTTACAGTTACAATAAACAACAAGCAATACAAGGCTAAAGAAGGGGAAATATTATTAAAATTCTGCGAGGCAAATGGAATACAAATTCCTCATTTATGCTATGAAGAGGATTTAACTTCAGCAGGAGCGTGTAGACTTTGTGTTGTAAGGGTAAAAGGTGCTAGAGGACTTGTACCTTCTTGTTGTACAAAAATAAATGATGGTATGGAAGTTGTAACTGAAGATGACCAACTAAATCATTATCGTAAGGTGATTTTACAATTGATTTTATCAAGAGGGGAACATAACTGTTTATATTGTTCTAAGGGTAACCCATGTATAGTAGGTTCTTGTGAACTACAAGCACTTATAAGAAAATTTGGTATAGAAAAAAGTCAATTTGATATAGAGGAGCCAAAAAAGGTTGATAAATCAAGTCCAATGTTGAAATACGATGCTAATAAATGCATACTATGTGGAAGATGTGTTCGTGCTTGTGAAGAAATTGCTGCACAAAATAATTTAGGTTTTATAAATAGAGGCTCACAAACTGTAGTTGCAGCAGGAACTAATAAAGAATTTAATCAAAGTGCCTGTGTAACCTGTCTTGCCTGTGTATTTGCATGTCCTACAGGTGCATTAACCGAAAAAATAATACATTACTCAGGAGAAAATTGGGAAGAAACAGAAGTTAGACAATCATAGTTAACTAAGTTCATAATAAAATGTTAATGACTAGAGAGTAGATTGCACAATTGCAGTGTAAGCTCTACTCATTAAAAATTAGGTGATGTTTTTTATACTGATAGAATACAGTACAAAAGTATAAACATGAAAAGAGCACTTTGGAAACAAAATCCAAAGTGCTCTTAACCGTTGATATATCATGGTGACGGAGGCGGGACTTGAACCCGCACGAGTGTGACCTCGACAGATTTTGAGTTGTACCTAAGGTGTTTTAATTTGCTATGGGGTCGAAGACAAAACTCCACCTGAAGCCAAGAATTCTGTTTATATAACAATGTGTGTTAATGAGATATGGAGTGTAAGAACTTTAGATGACAGAATCAATTTTATGTTATATGAAAGAACTGCCATATCTAAAAAGCCTGAACAGACTATGATAAATGATCTTAATAAATTAAGTGAAAATAATAAAATGAGCATAGACTTATTCTTTAGATATCCATATGTTTTAGATTTTTTAGATTTAAAGGATACATATAGTGAAAAGATTTAGAAAATGCAATATCAGCTGAGTATATGACACAATTGTCTCCAAAGAAAGGAAACTTTGCAGGAAAAATTACATGCTGATATTGAGAAAGTTAAAGAGAAGTTTGAGGATAAGTAAATATAATTTGAGCTTTTATTCATATATTTAAAATTTTGCAGACACTACCTGGACAATTAATTCCAATAGTTTTAAAAAAGGAAAATAGTGCAAAAAATGTAGAATTACTTTCGGTTACAGAAGTATTAGAAAAATTAAAAGTTAACAAGAATTATGTTTATACGTTGGTTAGAAAGGGATATTTAAAAGGGTTAAAATAATGATAAATCTTTAGCTTAGTAAAAGAAAGCAATCGATTTACGCCAGTGAAAGCATACAGGTTTTTGGCATAATTATCTGAAAAATGATATATTTTCAATTATTCATAATAGTCTTGACAATATTAAAATAATAAAATAAACTAAGAAGAAAGAACATTTTGTAAACAATAAGGGGGTAAAAAAATGAGTAACGAAGTTCAAACAGGCGAAAGCCTAGAACGTGGTCTTGAAGAAAGACACATTAAAATGATGGCAATCGGTGGAGCTATCGGAGTTGGTTTGTTCCTGGGATCAGCAACAGCTATCCAGGCCGCAGGCCCAGCTATATTGCTTACATATGCCGTTGCAGGAATAATTATATTTTTCATCATGCGTGCCCTTGGTGAAATGGCTGTTGAAAAACCAGTTGCAGGTTCTTTTAGTGCATATGCAAACGATTTTGTAAGTCCTCTTGCAGGATATCTAACAGGTTGGACATACTGGGTAATGTGGATTGTAACTTGCATGGCAGAAGTTACAGCAGTAGGTATTTACATCAACTTCTGGTTTCCAAGTGTGCCACAGTGGGTGTCAGCACTCGTTGCCGTTTGTATACTTACTATGGTAAACTTAACTGCAGCATCAGCATTCGGAGAAATCGAATTTTGGTTTGCACTTATAAAAGTTGTTACAATAATTGCTATGATAGCAATCGGTTTAGCTATGATAATGTTTGGTTTAGGAAATAAAGGAATACCAATTGGTATTTCAAACCTGACCTCACACGGCGGTTTCTTCCCTAAAGGAATCATGGGACCTATATCAACATTGACTATGGTTTCCTTTGCTTTCGTAGGAGTTGAGCTTATCGGTGTTACAGCTGGAGAAGCAAAAATTCCTGAAAAAGTAATACCAAAAGCTATAAACAGCGTTTTCGTACGAATAATGATATTCTACATCGGTGCATTGTTTGTTATAATGTCACTTTATGCTTGGGACAGTATAGGAACAACAGGAAGTCCGTTCGTTCTTACATTCGCCAAACTTGGTATAGCTGCAGCAGCAGGTATCATAAACTTCGTTGTACTGACAGCAGCAGCATCATCATGTAACTCAGGTATATTTACAACTGGCCGTATGCT